>CAKTVK010000130.1 GCA_934623455.1 uncultured Eggerthellaceae bacterium
GCGGCATACGCCAAAATCAGAAGCACCGTGGTCACTTCGGCGGGCACTTTGCCCATCAGCAAAAACGAGCCAATGGAGCCAGCCAGCGCCAAACCAACGCAAATGCCCCAGTACATACGCATGCGCTTGTACTCGGGAGTACGCGGGTTATAGTAACGGGCATCGCGCTCACGCATCTTTTGCTCTTGCGCTTTGCGCTCGGCCTTCTTCTGGGCCTTCGACTTCGTGGTGGTAACAACGGTCACCGAGCTGGCTGCCTCGCGCTTGGGCTTGGCGGACGACGCGCTCTTGCGCGTGGTGCCCTTCGGCTTATCCGTGGTATAACGTTCATTCATGGGACTACGCTGAGTCATATTGTTTCTCCTGTTGGGACGCGGCTCGATAGCTTAGAATTTGCGGCCCGTGATAATCTCGTACGCTTGGATATATTTCTCGGTGGTCTTCTCAATGACCTCTTGCGGAAGGTGCGGCGGATTACCCTGCTTATCCCAATTCGCGCTGAGCCAATCGCGCACAAACTGCTTGTCAAAGCTCGGCTGATTCTTGCCTTCTTCGTACAAATCACCAGGCCAGAAGCGCGAAGAGTCGGGGGTCAGCACTTCATCGGCCAGCACAATCTTGCCATCAATGCGACCGAACTCGAACTTCGTGTCGGCAATGATAATGCCGCGCGAAGCCGCGTATTCAGATGCCTTCGTGTAGATGTTCAGCGCGTAATCGCGGATTTCCATAGCGTCACGCTCGCCCAGGAGTTCCACGAAACGGTTGAAGCTGATGTTCTCATCGTGATCGCCCACTTCGGCCTTGGTGGAAGGTGACAGCAGCGGAGACGGCAGCTTCGAAGAGTTCTTCAGGCCCGTGGGCATATCCATGGAGCCGATAGTGCCCGACACCTGGTATTCCGCCCAGCCGCTACCGGCCAGATAACCGCGCACGATGCACTCAACGGGGAACATTTCCGCTTTCTTCACCAGCATGAAGCGGCCCTTAAGGTAATCGGCGTAGGGCTTGAATTGCTCGGGAAGGTCGGCAACGTCTGCCGAAATCATGTGGTTGCCCACCACGTCTTCCAGGAATTCGAACCAGAAGCAGGAAAGGCGCGTGAGAACCTCGCCTTTATATGGGATTTCATCGGGAAGGATGAAATCGAATGCGGAAATACGATCGCTTGCGACAAACAGCAGCTTATCGCCCAAATCGTACAAATCGCGCACTTTGCCCTGAAAATCAGGCTTGATGTCAATAGCAGTCATAAAACGCTCCTATCTTATCTGCAAACATGCTCTGTTGAAATTACAAATGACCAGCTAAACAGAATACCTTATGCTTCTCAAAAATGCTATCGCTGCAACGAGTTTGTTATGAACTATTTTTTGTCGTGCCGCAAACAATGCTTGAAATGCGGAAGGCGCGGCGGCGCAAGGGCTGAGCCGAACTGCAACGCTTTGGATAAGTTGAGCGAGCTGCAAACCCAAAGACCGATGCCACCCCGCATCGAGCGCGAAAGAAAGATTGGGACACGTGTCCAACCCAAGCCCCCGACCTTGAGCCGCATGTCCCACCTTGTTGACAAATTACCCCACCTTTTGTCAACAATTCGTGCGCGGGTCCACGGTTCGAGGTTGCCTTTGGCCAGCACGAACGCCCCGTAGAACCGTTCGCGCCGACCGTCCCTTCGCAACCTCCTCGATTCGCCAAACCGCCAGCCATCTTGTCGGAAATCGCGTGCGAAAACGCCTAAATCAACGATACGGGGCAGGTCGGGAGACAAACAAAGCAGTTATGGACCCTTCAACCCAATTGCATCTAGCAGAACCCCAGGTCGCAAGAATCCCCTGGCGGCCTCTAACGCGACAATCCCTTCTCCACCTGCCCCGTACCGTCGATTTGCGCGTTTTTAGGCAGAAAAAACGACAGCATGACTCTCGTATGGAAATCAAAGAAGAGGCTCTCAAGAATCGTCGGCTTTCAGTCAACGATGAAGCTCTTCGGAAGCAGGGTCGAGCAACCAGCCCCTGCCCTGAAATTGCGACCTAGGGAAACAAGAGTTGGCACGTCCAACTTGAACGCGCCAGCTGATTAACAATCGAGGGAAACCGAGAGTTTACCCCCTGGAAAAAAGCGCTTCCCCCTTGGGACACAAGGGGGAAGCATGGAAGTTGCCGGCAAGAGGAGTGGTGTGGTATCAGCATCGCGAGCGGTGGTTCTCTTGCCGGCGGGACGGGGTTCGCAAACATGCAGGTCGAGCAGTGGGCACGACGCTCAAGTGGCACACGCACGTTGACCGCGCGCAAGCGGAGCGCGTCTCCGAAGCGGCCCTGAAGAGCAACCCCTCCGAGCGATCGCCCAGAGGCAGGCGCCTACGCGTTCCAGCCGAGCAGGGCGGCGCGCTGGATGGCGAACGCGTCCTGCGCTTCAACCGTGCCATCGGGCGTGCCTGCCGGTCCCGTCACATCGGCGCGAGAGCACATCCACGCAAGATCGTGCCGCTCCGCATGCTTGCCGTTTGCGATATCGTAGGCAATCTGCACGTCAACAATATTCAGCAGGCCGTTGCAGTTGACATCGCCGCGGCCCAAGGCGAAATACCCGGGATGAACTGCGCCGCCATCGAGGCGGGCGTACGCCGCATCCACGTGCGCCGCGTCGAAAGCCGTACCCGTGCCGCCAGTAAGCGACGCGCAGCCCTGGAACATGTTCTCAGCCGTTGCCGCCGCGGGAATGCCCGGGAACCCCTTTGCGACGTAGATTTTCCTGAGCTCGCCGCAGTTGTCGAACATCATCGACGCGCCCGTTACCTGGGGGAAGTCGAAGCCCGAAAGATCGACCGCCAGCAGCGACGCGCATCCCGCGAACATCTCCCTCATATTTGTAACGCCTGAAGTGTCCAGAGGGGAGAGATCAACCGTCTCAAGCGATTCGCAGTAACGGAACATACCATACATGCTTTTCACTCGGGAGGTATCGAGCCCTGAAAGATCGACGGAAACTAGTTTCCGGAAACCCCAGAACATGTAGTCGCAATTCATAGCCGACACGCCGGGCTCAACACGCACGGAGGTAGCCCGGTTGGCAACGCCGTTCCAAGGGCACGCCGCCGCACCCGCCCACGATTCCAAGGTACCGCGGCTCAAACCAGGTAGCGGCCTAAGGATAAGCGTCTCGGTTTCGTCAACACTCCATTCGCAAGAGCCGGACAAGGTCCACCCCTCCGTCGCCTGCGGATGAACGAACGTCTCAACGCCCGAAGGACGCGCCGCATTCGCCGCGAGCATCTCATTGGAATCCGCGTACGCGTTGCCCGCCGTGTCGATCCAAACATGCTCGCGTATTGTGCTGCCAACCAGATTGATTCCCGCAGCAAGCACAAGACGTTTAAGATTTGGGCAATAGCGGAAGAAATCTGATGTGCTTGTTGAATACGGAACGGTGAACGTCGATAAATCAACAGACTCGAGTCGCGTGCAGCCTTTGAAGAGGCTTCTCATATCTTCGACCTTCTTCGTGTCGAAAGACGTCAGATCAAACGACTTGATGGTTTCGCAAGCAAAGAACATTTCAAACATGCTCGTCACGTTCGCGGTGTCGAAACCCGACAAATCGAGTTCCTGAAGCTTCCAACAATGCTTGAACATGAAGGACATAGAGGTCGCCTTGGAGGTTTGAAAGCCGCTTAAATCGACTGTCTCCAGTTTCTTGCAGCCGTCAAACATGCTAAAAAAGCTCGTTACGTTCGAGGTATCCAATCCGGAAAGGTCGGCGGTGACGAGGTTCGTGCAGTAATAGAACATGTACCTCGCCCAAGTGGTTGATACGCCCGGCTCGATGACCACAGACGTTATCGTCTTGCTCTGATCACACCAGGGCGCAGACTGGGTGCTGCCTGCAGGATTCGCACCCAAGTTGCCCGAAGCACCGTTGCCCAAGGGGCGGACGGTGAGCTTGCCGGCGGCGTCGATCATCCACTCGCACGTGTCCGCCTGCGTCCAGCCGGGAGTGAGCGCTGCGGCATCGGCAGGCGCTGCGGGCGCAGCGGCGGGCGCGGCTTGCGCGGCAGCTTGCCCGGATGCAGCCTGCTCAGCGGCGGGCGCGAGATCCGATTGCGGAGCTACCGGCTCAGAGGAAATGGGGGGGGTCAAAGCTGGTGCGGTTTCATCGGCTGATGCGCCGGACGCATCGGCGGCCTGCGCAAACGCCGCAACCGGGGAAAGCCCCAGCGCCAGCACGGCCGATAGAAGGACGTTCGCGGTTCTCCGCAAACCAGGAGCTTGTCTTTTCATGGGCCACCTCTTTCAAAAAACGTTCCAATACCACACCATGCAGTATACAGGCCGATGTCGCCCCTCTTCGAGCGCAAAAGAAAGATTGGGACACGTGTCCAACCCAAGCCCCCGATCTTGAGCCGCATGTCCCACCTTGTTGACAAATTACCCCACCTTTTGTCAACAATTCGTGCGCAGATCCAAGAATCCCAGCGGCGCACCAATGACCCCCAAGCAAGAGATGAGCCAAGCGAAGAGGCAGCGAGCTTTATCACCTTGTGCGGCTCGGCCAGACCAAATGGACTCTACAAGGCGTCTGACGGCAAGGGACGAGCCGAACTGCGACGCTTTGGATAAGTTGAGCGAACCGCAAGCACGAAGGAGCATTATCCAAGCGGAGTCGTGAGGCGAGCCCTTGCCGCCAGACGCCTTCCCGCGCATTTCTATTGGCAAGGTCACCAAGCCACCGATCATCTTGTCGGAAAATTGGCGCGAAAACGCCTAAATCAACGATACGGGGCAGGTCAAGGATGCGGATAAGGCCGCCGTGAACCCTTCAGCCTCTTCGCACCCAACAAAAGCCCAGGTCGCAAAATCCTCTTGGCGGCTTCGAACACGACATTTCCTTCTCCACCTGCCCCGAACCGTCGATTTGGGCGTATTTGGGCGGAAAAAAGCGACAACATGCCGTCGCGGGATCAAAAAAAGACACTGAAACCCCCAACGCACAATCTCTAAGGGGGCGGCGGCGGAGGGTTGAGCCGAACTGCGACGCTTAGAACAGATCGAGCGAACGGAACGTCGAAGAGAAGCATTATCCAAGCGAGTCCCTGCGACGAACTCGAGCCGCCTGGGCGCGGCGGCGGAGGGACGAGCCGAACTGCGACGCTTTGGATAAGTTGAGCGAGCCGCAAGCCCGAAGAAGCATT
>CAKTVK010000131.1 GCA_934623455.1 uncultured Eggerthellaceae bacterium
GCGTAGGCAAGGTGATAAATGCGGGTTGGCTCGTGTTTGCTTCCTGCGCGGCGCGGATCTTGATGCAACACCTCAATAAGCCCCGCTTGTTTTTCTGCGGGCACTTTTTCGCGTAATCCATCAGGGAAAACGACATCAAGCTCATTCCAGGGTGTCTCATCGATGAAGCCACCCGTTGCTTCGGGGTGGCAATCGGCAAAGGGGATGTAGGGCTTGATGTCGAAGATGGGCGTGTTGTCGCGCAAATCGGCTCCCAAAATGTGGACGATAGGACCGTTTCCGCTGTGCTCAATGCGGTCGAGCTTTACGCAGGTGAGTCCCAGCGGGTTCGGGCGGAAGGGGCTGCGCGTTGCAAAGACACCCACGCGCTCTACGCCGCCCAAGCGTGGCGGTCGCACCGTGGGCGACCATTGGGTATCGCGATGTTTTCGCTGGTCGACCGCTTGTGCGGGTGCTTCTGCTTTATCGTGTGCACTTGCTGTGCTCACGATATCCGCCGCTCGTGCGGGTGCGTTGCATACCGCCGCGCCCGCGACCGACGCCTTCGCCGTGCTTTCCACCTGCGCCTTGTCGCGCGTGCTTGCATCCGACTCGATGTCGCAAGCCGTACCGCCAGGCAACCCGTTTTCGAACTGCCAGATCAGCCAAAGATGCGAAAACCCTTCGAGTCCAGCCACAGCTGTATCCAGCGCGAACTCCGGCTCGAAAATAATCCGGCCTTGCAGGTGCGGCGCCAGAAAGCTGTTGCGCGGAATGCCGAATTTCTGCGGCAGGTCAGTGCGTATATGTGCGATAGGTTTCATGTTCATGCGGGCGATTGTACCGCATTGTGGGCGCAACTTCGCTGTGAAGCGCTGTGCGGGCGTGCGTAGTCTGTTAAAATATCCGTTTGGAATAAACCAAGGAAGGCATGTATGACTGTTTATTATGTTGATTACGAGAACGTGCACGCGGGCGTCGATGGTATTGATAAGCTGACCGCGAATGATACCGTGCGCATTTTTTATAGTCCCAAGGCCGATACGATGCGCATTGCGTTTGTCGAGCAGGCGTTGCGCGCGCGGGCGAAAATCGAGCTTATCAGCGTTGACGTGGGAACGCCGAATGCGCTGGACTTCCATTTAGTGGCGTGGCTCTATAGCGAGCTTCCGCAGGCAACGGAAGAGCATGTGATTGTGAGCAACGATCACGGCTACGATGCTGCGGATCGCATGGGCGTGCGTCTCGGATTGCCCCAGGTCAGGCGCGTTTCGAGTATTGCGGAAGACCTGGGGCTTCCTCCAACGCCGCTTGCGGAGACGGCGGGGAAGCGTCGTTCGTCGTCGCGTCGCGGGGGGAAGGGCCGTCGCGGCTCGGGTGCTGATGTGCCCGCTGCCGAGGCTCCGGCGGTTGATGTTCCGGCAGAAGCTGCCGAAGCCGTGGAGACCGCACCTGCGGGAAGTGCCGCTACGGAAGGTGCTGCTGGTGTTGGCGCGCCAGTTGCTGCGCCGGTCGATGCCGCCAAAGCAAAGGCGAGCGAAGGCTCTGAAGCGGCCGAAGTCGTTACCGCTGTTCAGAGTGCAGAAAATGCTGCCGAAGCCGCTTCTTCCGTAGTGGGAGAATCCGCGTCGACAGTGCCGACCGCTGCATCCGAAGACGTAAAGAACGGAGAATCTGCCGCGCGCGCGAGCAAGCGTAACGGGAAATCGCGCCGGAAGAAGAAGTCCGAAAAGAACGACAAGGGCGACAAGGTCGAAAAGGCGGGCGAAGATTCAACTGAAAAAACAACCGAACAGCCTGCAGAGAAGGCGAGCGAAGCGCCGCAGGACGCCGACGATGCGCCGGTAGCTGCAGAAGCTCTGGTGGCTGCAGAATCCGCCGACACTGCGACGAACACGGAGCCAGCCGCCGACCCCGCTGCCGAAGCGGAACCGCAGGCCGTCGCCGTCGAACCCGCAGCCGAACCCGCAGCCGAGCCCGCATCCGATGAGCCCGCACCCGAAAGCGCCCCGAAGCAAACGCGCAGCCGCAGGCGTCGTCGTTCCGCAAAGGCCGATGCAGCGAAAGCGGACGCCGTTTCGAAAACCACCGCGCTTCTGACGGAGCATGAAGTGGTATTGCCCGAAGATCAGTTGAACGTTGTGGTGAAAGCGGCGCAGGCGGCCACCACGAAACAGGAATTCTATCGCGGCATCATCCAGAAACTGGGTCAAAAACAGGGACTTGTTGTGTATGGCCAGGTCAAACAGCTGTTCAAAGAAATCTCTGCCGCTGTTTCGGCCGATACCCCTGAAAGCTGATGTTGACAAAAGGTGGGGTAATTTGTCAACAAATGAGCGAATCGAAAGAGGAAACTTCGCATGAATGCAACAGAAAACGTTATTGCTGCCGGATGCGCGGAAGCCACGAGAGCCGCAGAAATCACTCCTGAAACGGCAACCGAGGCGCCGAAAGGAACGCTCTACGGCGTAAGCGTGGGCCCGGGCGACCCCGAGCTTCTCACGTTGAAGGCGGTGCGTGTCCTTCGCGCGGCCGATGTGGTGGCTGTCCCGAATATTGGACATGGCAGGCAAACGGCCTACGGCATCATTGAAGAACACATTCAGGGTAAGCCGCTCATCGATTGCTCCACGCCCATGCTGCGTGATCGCACGAAAGTCATTGAGGCGTACCGCGGCGTTGCGACTGAAATTGCTGCCGCGCTTGACGAAGGCAAGGACGTTGCGTATGCCGCCATTGGCGACATTGGGGTGTATTCCACGTACTACTACATTCACGAAATGCTAGTTGAGCAGGGGTATCGTGCCGAAGTCATTCCTGGTGTCACCTCGTTTTGCGCCTCCGCCGCGCGCCTGGGTATTCCCTTGTGCGAAGGTCCCGAAGCGCTCACGATTGTTCCCGTTATGGCGGGCGACGCGAAAGATGCCGCCATGGCGGTTCCCGGCACGAAAGTTTTCATGAAGAGCGGTTGCGAGCTGGATGCTGTGCGCGAAATTGTAGAGCAGGCCGGCATACTGGATACTACATCGCTCGTGGCAAATTGCGGCTTGGAAGACGAAGCGCTCTACCCGCATCTTGCCGATGTTCCCGCTGATATGTCCGACTACTTCACGTTGGTCATCGCAAAGGAAAAATAAGTGCGGCGAATGTCGCAACAATCTGGGGACGTTCGTACATAAGGGGAGAATAAGGGGAGAACGTGGATACGTTTGCAGCGAAACTCAAACACAGCTTGGGCGAAATCGATGTGCGCTGGCCGTCGGTTAAGTTTTTGAGTCTGGGCTTTTACAGTGCGTGGATTTTGCTCATGATGAACGGCTCAAGCATTGTTGCCATGCCGGCGCATCTTGTTTCGGGCGTGTCTCATAATATTCTGTATCTTGCTTCGGGCGTTCCCTTGTGCGCAACGCTTCTTATTTTAGGAGCGGCGCATCGCAGCGTGCATCGCTATATCACGCGCGGTCCGCTTGTTCCCTGCATGGGGCTGCTTGCTTCGTTTTGCACCGCGATTATTTTGGGCGCGTTTGGCGGCAATTTTGGAACAGAGGTTTTTGTGCTGTTCAGCGCGGGCACGGGCATTGGAACGGCGTTCGTGTGCGTGCGCATTGGCGACATGTATTCGCATCTGAATGGTAATCGTATTTTCTTCACGGTGTTTTATTCGGCTATTATCGCGAACCTCATTTATTTCATGTGCGCTGCTATTGCGCGACCGCTTGCCCTTGTTGTTCTGTCATCGCTTCCGTTTTTAGCGGTGCTGCTCTGCTTTGTTCGAGGCGAAGAAGACGCCGCACACGATGCCGATGCGATTCCTATTGAAATGCTGCCCCGAGGGTTTTTCTTCCGTTGTGTTGTGGTGGTGTTCGTTTTCGCGCTGGCAGTGGGTGTGTTCAAGGGAATCGCAACGCTGGAGCTTCCTGCTGAAATCGTGCGCGATGAGTCAATCGCATCGGTGTTCGCCAGCTTGAACGTAAAGCTTGCTTTGCTGGTTGCTTGCGCGCTCTACCTGGGTGCTCATTCTTTCGACATTGGGAAGATCTATTACCCGATTGCGACGATTGCTTGTCTGGTGATTCTGGTTTCGCCGTTGTTGGGCGAGACGTTTCGTTTTGTGCAGCTGGTTATCGTTGATGTTTCGTACAATGTTTTCATTCTTGCTGTTTGGTGTATTTTGGCAAGCATCGCCTCGCAGACAACGCTTTCCTCAACGTATGTCTTCGGTCTTGGCCGCGGTGCTTCTGCGGTAGGCACGACGCTTGGGCAGTTCGTGGCGGGCTTTTCTGTGGCGGCGCTCCCGGCTTTTCGCGACGGCGCGCTTATCGCTGCAATTGTATGCGCCGTGATAGTGCTGCTTTGTCTGCAATTCGTCATGGGAGAGCACACGGTCACCGAAGCGTTGGAGAAGACGTTCAGCGAAGGTGTTATTGTTGTTCCTGCATCCGATTCCGACAAGGGCATGCAAACTGCACCCCATGAAGTGCCCCTGGAGCACTGGGATGTTTTGTGCGAAGCGCTTGCCGCCGAGAAGGGGCTCACAGCGCGCGAGTCCGAGATTTTGGGTCTACTGAGCCGCGGTCGCACGGCGGCATACATTTCCGAAGAGCTTTGCATTTCGTATAACACAGCGAAGGGCCATATTCGCAACCTCTATGCAAAATGCGATGTTCATTCCCGTCAGGAATTAATCAATATGGTAGAAGCAAAGAAGGCGTCAAAGTAGCTTCATTGCGTGGCCCATTGCTGGCTTTCGATTCCTTTGTTGAGAAGGAGTACCTGCGCTTCTGCTTGTGTTCGCATGCGGTCCATCGCTCAGCGCTGAAGTGTGCAAAAATGTCACCAGCTCGCGCTTATTCCTACAAAATGCCTGTTCAAACCGCTATAACCCGAAAAGGGTTGGTGAGCCGTTCACCGGAAACAACCCTTTTTGGAAGTCCTCTTTTCTTGAAAAACATCCCTTTTGAGTCTTATGCATGACCGCAGAATTCTCCTATGCTTCCCGGCGTTGAAAGCTGCACGCGAAACCGTAAATGCAACAGCAAAGCAACGCGTGCAGATGCAAGCAAGTGAGCCTGAAGTAAAGAGGAGACCAGCTATATGAAGTCAAGGGCTAAACCGTAGGTTTTCGAGAACAATTTATTATCCGAACGT
>CAKTVK010000132.1 GCA_934623455.1 uncultured Eggerthellaceae bacterium
TCCCGGGGTTTCGCAGCTGCAGCGGAAGCAGAAGCACTCGCCGCGCCGCCCACCGATGCGCCGGCAACGGCTGCTTCGGGAGCGGCATTCGTACCAGCGCTCGCGCCCGTACCAGCGCCAGCAACCTGCGCGTCTCCCGCTACGCCAGCACCGGCACCTTCACCGGCATCTGCATCTTCGCCCGCCATGCCAACACCTGCATCTTCGCCCACCGCCTTCGCAGGCTTCATCGCAAGCGCTTTTTTCAACATGGTGGTAGCGCTATAAACAATAACCGCAGCTGCAGCCGCCATAACGCACCATCCGGGCGACCACTCCGCCAGAATCACGCCAATCCACGAAGAGCACGCGCCGCCCAAACCCGCGGCAAGGCCCACCTTTAGAACGCACGTTTTGTTGCGGACGTGCGCAATCATGCCCGAAACCGAAGTAGGCACAATAGTCAGCATGGACGTTGCCGTTGCGGCAAGGGCGCTCATGTCGTAAATCAAGCGAAACGCCGGAACCATAACGGTACCGCCGCCGATTCCCAGAAGACCCGAGAGCATTCCCACAATCAAACCCAGAGCAAGCGATGCGGGAACAAGAAACAGCAAATCCAAAACGTGCCTCTAGTCTTCCATGTTCAGGCGGATTTCGCAGGTCAGACCGGGGTCGTAGCTCACTGGCACAAAGCCCCCCGCACCCGTGGAACCTGCAGTTCCTTGCGCGTTGGACCCCCCATTCGTATCCACACCAGAGACGCCCGCCGCGGCAGCTTCCGCTTCTTCGGTTGCCTGGGCAAGGGGCAGCTGGGCACTCAAATCAATGCCGCGACGCAGCGCCGTGGACTGCACCAACATGGTGCGCAGCAACGCATCGTTCTCCATGCGCGCCATAAGCTCTGGCCAAACGTATTGGAACTCGAAGTACTTCGAGCAGTTCGAGGCAGCATACGCATCGGCCTCACGCTTCGCCGCGCTTGCCGCCTTGAAATACGCCCGGTGATCGGGTCGCGCCAAACTACGCAACCGCGCCGTCCACGAAATGCGACGGCGAACGCCGTGGTCCAAAAACGGACCAGGATACGGATTAAGCGACGCCGGCTTCACCTGCAAAAGGTCGATTTGCGTGCGGCTGTATTCCAGCTTGCGCATTTCATAGAGCCAGCGATAAATGTCCTGATGAAAGCGCATTCCTTCGCTTGTTGTCTTCGGTGGCAAATGGCGCACGCACCATTTATTGTCAAACCACAACTCAGAACCGTACATGCGCAAGTTCAGCAAGTAGTCCAAATCTTCGCCGCGCGTAATCCAGGAGTCGAACGCCAGACGCGAAAATGCCTCTTTATGCAGCGCAAGGCATCCGCCGCAAACGCTGTTCGCACGCGACAGACGCGGGCCTTCCATTGCCGACGTGATCCACTCGTTGAAGCGCTTGCTTTGATCCCAAAAACGGTCGTACCAACGCGCTTTTTCGGGTGCCTTGTACGAGCCATTCTTGTCTAGGAAATAGCCTGTTTTCGCAACAATGGGAATGCCCTTCTTTGTGAGTTTTCCCAGGCCATACACGGCTTTCTTCATGAAATCGGGGTCTTCGATGATCTCGTCATCGTCAACAAAGACCACCGCATCGAAACCGAAAACAGTGGCAACCACCAAGCCCAAATTGCGAATGGCGCTATACCCTACCAGGCCAATGCCTTCGTTGTACTCGGTCAGGCCCAGCTGCTCCATGCGCTGATGCACCAATGCCTGCTCGGGCGCGCCAATGACCAGGCTCTGCACGCCCGGGTACTTCGATGCAACCGCCTGCACCTTGTCAGCCGCCTGCTTTTCCACCGAGCGATCGCTTGCAACCAAAATGATGACGGGAACATTCCCCTGCGCTTTTTCGATTGACTCCAAGCAACGACCCAACTCGCCCTGCCCCGAAATGGGCGTGGCGTGGTCATATGTTGCCATTAAGCTGGGGTTTTCCTTCTGTCTGCGCGATGCAATATAGGTAGGAATAACGATTACCGGATTCATGTGCCCTCTTTATGTCTGTACGTACTGCGTTTATGCTGCTTTTGTCTGTGTAACTTGCGAAACCACAAACGATTATTGTAACGCCTATCTGCCTTTTTTTCGACCTTTGATGTGCTTTTGCCAGCGAGCACGCTCTTTGCGGTCGCGCGCCGATTGGCTTTCGTCTCGCAGGAACTTATACGATTTCAAGCGTTGTGCAGAAACCGAGCCTTGCTCAACTGCCTGCAACACTGCGCAACCCGGCTCGCTTTCGTGCTTGCAATCAGCAAATTTGCACTGCACCGCCAACTGCTCGATGTCAGGGAACGCCGCGCCAATGCCCTCCTCGGCTTCCCACATGCCCAGACCTCGCACGCCCGGCATGTCCACAATGAAGCCGCCGCCTGGCAATGCGATGATTTCGCGCGATACCGTGGTGTGGCGTCCGCGGCGATCGTTTTCGCGCACGGCACCCGTTTCTTGCACGTCGCTTCCAGCTAACGTGTTGACCAGGCTCGATTTTCCCGCGCCGCTCTTGCCAATAAGCACGGCGGTTGTCCCTGGGGCAATGAGCGCTCGCAGCTGGGAGAAACCGCTGCCATCCACGCACGACAACGCAATGACCTGCACCGATTCCCCCGCACAAAGCGCAACATCCTGACAAACGCGCTCAATTTCCTGCTTGTCCTGCGCCATATCGGCCTTCGTGAGCGCAACCACCACGCGCGCGCCCGTATCGTGCGCCAGCACCAGTTCGCGCTCAAGGCGCTTCCTATTAAGCTCGGAAAGCGGCTGCGCAACAATAATCACTTCGAAGTTGGCGGCAAGCGTTTGCGAAATGGTACGCTCGGCGGGGTCGCGCCGCACAAACGCATTTCGACGCGGAAGAATCTCCGCAATGATAGCTTTATCGTGGGTATCGGGCCATACCACCCGCACGTAATCGCCGATTACGGCGCGCATGTCGCTCTCTTTCACCAGCTCAGTCGCATGTTCGCAACGCACCCGCGCACCGCCTTCAAGCTGCACCAAGGGAAAGCCGCGATCAAGCTTCACCACGCGGCCACGCGCTTCGGCGGCACCTTCGGCAACGCACTCTGCCCGATTCATCGTCGCCCGCTCTTCTCCGCCCGCCATCTAGCGCGCCTTATCCGTTATGCGCTTGTGCACGAAAATGATCAAAAGCCCGGCAAGAACGGTGATAACACCGGGCAAGAACATTGTAATGTCGAAGGGCTCGTTCAACTGCGCGCCCTTTCGGACAATGGAAAGCGAGTCGGCATGGACGTCGCTCAAACCATCATGATCGGCACACGCCAAATGATACGTGCCACTCACCTGGACATATGTTCCGCGCACGTTGTATCGACCATACGTATCAATCGTATCTGCCAGAGAATTGGAGACGCAGACTTCAATCGAAGAGGGGTTATATTGCTCCGCGGCGCCCTTCTTCAGCGAATAGAGCGTAATCCAACTGCTGTCCGACCCAATGCCGGCACTTCTACGGTCGCCCACGACCTCGCCCGTTACCACCACCGTAGTGTTGTCGTAAAAAACATCGGCGGTTGCCAATGCTTCAATAGACGTGTCGTACAGAAAAGAGCCATCGGGAATCTGACGCTCGTCAACGTAATTGTGCGATTCGGAACTGTCGCCTTCTCCTAAGTCTTCCGCCAAGGCGCACACAGGAAACGCCAACGCAAGAGCCAGCGACATCAAAGCAACTACCAGGTATTTTGCAAGTTTTTCCAAACCTGCAGTCCTTTCCCAACCCCGATTATCTACCGTTATCGTGATTCGATCCACCTCACAGTGCCTGCAACGGCCCATCCTTCGCATACCCATTACGCACGAACCCTTCGACGGTGAGGAACAACCGAAACAGCAATCTTTACCACCAAGGCAATCAGTGTGATGAATTCAAGACGGCCCGCCCACATTTCCAGAATATAGACCATTTCCAACCACGTTGGCATACCTGGCCCAGCAATTCCCACAATTACGCCGCCGTTACTAGCCATACAAACCGATTCGTAAATGGCCTGCAGTGCGTCATAACCCGCCGCAATACCCGCCAGCGCGCCAATCGTGTACGTCACAGCATACAACATGAAAATCGTCATGGCTTCCTCGGCGTTTTCCGAGGTCAAACGCTGACGCCCCAGGTGATAATAATCCACAATCACGCGCGCGCTATCAGGGGAGAGCGTTTCCTTCACGCGCACTACAATGGCTTTGAAAATGAAGCCGATACGACTGAGTTTGATACCGCCGGCGGTGCTTCCCGTGCCGCCGCCCACGCCCATGGCAATAGCCAAAAGCAGGAAGCAGCCCGAGGTGAACACTGTAAGAATCTCGTTCGACGTGACGTTTTGGAAGCCCGTTGTGGTAAACGACGAGATAATCATGAACAGGCCGCGACGCATCATCGTGGGCAAATTCGAGAAATTCGTGCTTGCTGCCATAGATGCCGCAAACACCGCCACCAGCACCACTAGCCACAAAACCATCGTTCTGATTTCCACGTCTTTGAAGAAACTCTTCACGTGGCCATTCCAAACCTCCAGATGAAGCGTGAAGTTGATGGCACCGCACAACATGAGCAGCATGAGCACGCATTCAAGAAAGAACGAATGGTAATAATAGATGCTCTCGCTGGTGGGCGCAAAACCGCCCGTCACGAAGCCAGAAAGCGAAATCCAGAACGCATGCAGAAGCGCACGCAGCGGTTCCATGCCCAAAAAAATACCCAGAACCGTGATGATCGCCGTGCCAATAAGCACAAACACCAAGGTCACTTTCGTAATAAGCCGTGCGGTCTGCACAATGTTTGGCACCATATGCTCCGAGCGCGCCTCGGCCGAATACAGACTTGCGCCGCCACCCTTGCCGAAAATGCCCAGCGAAAGCGCCACTACAATCAAGCCCAAACCGCCCACGAAATGCATAAGGAAGCGGAACATGTTATCGGTGTACGACAAGTGATCCAGGTCGCAGATGATAGACGCACCCGTGGTGGTCAGGCCCGATACGGCATCGAAAAGCGCATCGGCATACGAAGCAAAATGCCCCGAATAATACAGGGGAATGGTGGCGATGAACGCCAGCAC
>CAKTVK010000133.1 GCA_934623455.1 uncultured Eggerthellaceae bacterium
CCTTCGATCACATGGTTCAGGTTCGGGTCGGTGCGCACTTGATCTTCGCCGAAGATGAACAGGCCGCGAATCTTACCTTCTACCGCCGCATGGAACACTTCCGTTGCCCACATGCCTTGCTTTTTGGGAAGCTCCACCCCCCACGCCTTCTCGAATTTCTCCATGACCTGAGGGTTTGCGATTTTCTGGTAGCCGGGAAAATCGCCGGGCGTGGCACCCATATCGCAGGCACCCTGCACGTTGTTCTGACCGCGCAGCGGATTCACGCCGCAGCCGGAACGCCCTAATTTGCCACAGAGCAGCGCCATGTTGGACATGGACATAACGCCTTCCGTGCCACTGGAATGCTCGGTCACGCCCAAGCAGTAGATGATGGGCGCTTTGTTCGCCGTGGCGTACATATGTGCCGCCGCCACCAAATCGCGCGCGTCAATACCGCAGATGGCGGCAACGCGCTCGGGCGTGTAGGGCTGCACCATTTCCGCAATTTCATCGTAGTTTTCAGTACGTGCATCAACAAACGCGCGGTCAACCAGGCCATCGCGAATCATAATGTGGCACATGCCGGCCGAAAACGCTACGTTCGTGCCCGGATTGAGCTTCAAATGGATATCGGCTTTCGATGCCAGCCCAATATCGCGCGGATCCACCACAATCAGGCGCGTTCCGCGCTCCACCGCTTCGCGCACTTGCATGCCCACCACGGGATGCGCCTCTTCGGGGTTCGAACCCACCAGCATGATGCAATCAACGTCGTGCGTAATGTCGTAAATGGGGTTTGTCATGGCGCCCGAGCCCAGCGTTTGCGCCAGGCCGGCAACGGAAGGCCCATGGCACACGCGGGCGCAATTATCCACGTTGTTCGTGCCGAATGCCACACGCGCCATTTTCTGCAGCAGGTAAACGTCCTCGTTCGTGGAGCGACTGCAAGCAAAGGCAGCCAGGCTATCGGGGCCATATTGTGCTTTGAGCTGGGAGAATCGCGTTGCCACCAAGTCAAGCGCTTCATCCCAAGTGGCCGGTTCAAATTCGCCAGTTGCGCGGTTCTTGATAAGCGGCGTGGTCAAGCGATCGGGGCTTTGCACGAAGTCGAAGGAGCCAGAGCGCCCTTTCACGCACAAACGGCCGCGATTCGAAGCGCCGTTTGCCGCTTCCGTATCCACAATTTTGCCGTCTTTCACCACCAAGTAGTACTGGCATCCCGTAGCGCAATGCGGGCAGGTCGTGAGCGTTTTTGTCACTTCCCACGCGCGATAATCCGCGCGACGCTTCTCCGTGAGCGCACCCGTGGGACACGCACCCGCACACGTGCCGCAGCTCTCGCACGCCGTTGCTTTCCAGTCGGAACCGAACGGCGCCTGAATAGTGGTACGCGCGCCTTTCCTGCCCGCCACCAGCGTATGGTTGCGCGCAATGCTGTTGCAGGCACCCACGCAGCGCTGGCAGGCAATGCACAAGTTAGGGTCAAAGCGCAGAAAAGGATTGCTGTCAAGGATGGGTTTTTGCGGCAGCGCGGCTTTCGCGATCAGATCTTCTTCAATGCCGAAAGCGCGACAAAGGCTTTGCAGTTCGCATGCGCCGTTCTTGACGCAGGTCAAGCATTGCGTGCGATGGTTCGCCATAATGAGCTCAAGCGCCATTTTGCGGGCGGCGCGCACGCGCGGCGAATCGGTGATGACCTCCATGCCGTTGACAACAGGCGTGTTGCATGCGGGAACAAGCGCTTGCTGCCCCGCCACTTCGCACACGCACATGCGGCAGCTGCCAATGTTGCTCACGTCTTTCAAAAAGCACAGCGTAGGGATTTTCACACCCGCCCGAGCGGCAGCAGCAAGAATTGTTACACCTTCTTTGACCTGCACCGATACACCATCAATGGTAACGGCAAGCAGATTGTCGGACAATGTGGCACGTTCGTTTTCGAACGCAAGGATCGACTCGTTTTTCGGGGAATTGCTAGACATACTGGACGCGCCCTCCTTCCAGGGAGCCGCAGCCATAATGGTCGCAGCGAAGGCAGCGGTTGCATTCTTGGCGAGCTTCTTCTTCGCTCATTTCGGTTTCAACGCAGGCGAAATCAGCGCGGCGTTCGCGCGCGGGACGCTCCGCGATGTTGACGCGACCATAAGGCGTTCGATCGTTGGGGTGTGCGGGTGGCGCAGAAACATCGCAAGTCAACTTATGGTGATAGCCCAAGAACTCATCGATGTTGCGTGCCGCCACCTTGCCCGCACCAATAGCGCGCACCACGGTTGCAGGGCCGGTTTGGCAATCACCGCCCACAAAAATGTTGTCGAAACCTTGAGCCTCCAAATACGGCGTTGCAGCAAAACGACCGCGATTCGCCCGCATGCCGAATTCCTCAAACGGCTCGGACACAATCTTTTGACCTGCGGCAACAATAACGATATCGGCTTCAATGCGGTTTTGGGGCTTATGCGCATCTTGCGGAGCAGGACGCCCGCCGCGCACCGCACCGATCATTTGGGGCTGCACGATAACGGCAGCGCAATGCCCCTGCGCGTCCACTTCTATTTCCACGGGATTTTGCAGCGTGAGCATTTCCACGCCTTCTTGCAAGGCAGACTCGACCTCGGCGGGAAGCGCCGTCATGTCTTCCAAGCGGCGACGATAGATGCAGTTTACTTCCGCCGCACCCAGGCGCACGGCGGTACGGGAGCAGTCCATTGCCACGTTGCCGCCACCAATGACCGCTACTTTCTTGTCCGTCAAGTCGGGATGATCGCCATCGCCCATCGCGCGCAGGAAATCGACGGCGTAGCACACGCCGTGTGCGTCTTCGCCCGGCAGATGAATGGAACTGCCGGCATGAGCGCCAATGGCAACGTAGACGGCATCGAACGTTGCACACAGACGATCCATCTGCGTAGTACCAATGTTCACGCCCGTCTTCACTTCGATGTTCCCCACACTCAGAATAGCGCGAATATCTTCGTCCAAGCGCTCACGCGGGAAGCGATACGCGGGAATGCCGTAGCGCATCATGCCGCCCAGCTGCGGTTTTTCTTCGAACACCGTTACGTGATGACCCATGAGCGCCAGGTAATACGCGCAGGTCAGACCGCTGGGACCCGCACCCACAACGGCAATAGTGCGCCCCGTGTCAACGCTGCGCGCGGGAACTTCCACCGTATCGGCCGCCACTTGATCCACGGCGAACTTCTTGATGCCGCGAATGTTAAGGGGTGCATCGATCAGCATGCGGCGGCAACGTAACTCGCAGGGATGCTCGCACACGAACGCGCACGCTGTAGGAAATGGATTGTCCTTGCGGATGAGCTTGATAGCACTCGCGTAATCACCCTGGCCCACGAGCGAAATGTACCCGGGAATATCCACGTGAGCGGGGCAAAACGCCTCGCACGGCACAACTTGCGCCGCTTGGCCTTCGGTCAGCGCGCACGCGTGCGCCGTCAGGTGGCTTTCGTATTCGGCCGCAAACGTTTCCATGCTATCAAGAACATCTTGTGCCGCTTCGTAGCCAATCGCACAATCAGCCGTGTCGCGAATCATAGTTGCAAGCTGTTGCGCCTGATCATACGCTTGCTCACTGGCCGTGCAGCTTTCGATTTCGCGCAGAAGCCGCGCAAGCTGCGGCAAACCATCGCGGCAGGGAACGCATTTTCCGCACGTCTGCTGACAGGCTGTTTCCAAAAGCGCCACCTGCGCCGCCACAGGGCAGCTTCCCACAGGGAGCGCCGCTACGCGCCTGCTGAAGCGCTCCATGGTGGCGCCAAGCTGCGTGTCAATATTTTTCATGGGCATGACCTGGAGTTTTGTCATACACCCATCCTCTCTTCTCTCATTTTTGCTGTGCCTATTGTATGGTGCCGCGCCGCCTCAACCGAACGACATCGCGTTTTGTTTTTCGCTATTTAACATTTCCAACGCCGTGGTTTTGCTATGCGACGCGCGTGCCGCTGCACCCTGCCGCGCGCAAGCATTGCGCCCGCGCTGCAACGCCCGCCGCATACCCGTCCCGCGCGTTACTTCTTCTCACGCTTCGCGTAAGCAAACCAGTAGCTGGCCCCCACCATCAGCGCGCCACCCACGATATTCGCCAACGTTACCACGCCAATGTTGTAGAAGATGCCGCTCAGTGCGATTCCGCCTGCACCAAAGCCTGCCATCTGGGCAAACAAGCCCTCAAACAGAAAGAACATGTTGGCAACACTGTGTTCGAAACCGCAGGCAACAAACGCCGTGATGGGCATAATCACGCACAGCAGCTTATCCGCCATGGTACGCGCGCCAAAGCTCATCCACACCGCCAAGCACACCAGGAAGTTGCACATGATGCCCTTGCAGAACAACGTGAGCGCATCGGGAGACACCTTCCCTGCCGCAATGGACACCATAGCCGCACCCACTTCGCCGCCGTTCATGCTTGCCATATTTGAGCCGCACACCAGCGCCGCGATGATAAGCGAGCCCACAAAATTGCCCAGCCACACAAGGCACCAATTGCGCAAAAGGCCCTTCACGTCAATTTTGTTGCTGTTCAAACCGCACGCCATCAGGCAGTTTCCCGTGAACAGCTCGGCGCCGCAGCAGACTACGAGCATAAGGCCCAAGGAGAAGCAAAACGCGCCGAACACACGCTTGACCGCAAACGGCAGCTGCGTGTCGCCTTGCACCAGCGTGAACAGCGTGGCACCGCAGGCGATGAACGCACCAGCCATTACGGCTAAAAGGAAGAGTTTCGAAGCCGCCATGGTTGCCTTGCCTGTGGCAAGCGATTCTGCTTTCTGTTCGATTTCCGCAGGCGACAACGCATCGGGGCGCAGAGCCGCTACCTGGGAGTTTGTTATATCTACCTGTTGGGGCAATACTGTCTGGGTCGTCGATGGCGGCTGAGTTGCCGTTCGAGCCATCTGCATGTCTTTCGTTTGCTGCATGATTCGCTCTCCTTCGCTTTCCGTTGT
>CAKTVK010000134.1 GCA_934623455.1 uncultured Eggerthellaceae bacterium
CCCCCTTCAAGCATCAAGAGCTACTCGGCGTAGATCTCTTTCTCTACAACCAGGTCATTTTTGATGTGACCCACAAGCTTTTGCAGTGCGTCGATGCAACGCGGACGAATGTCGGCGCCAATCAGCACGTACATCAGCGAGTCACCCACTTCGCAGCGGCCTTCGTTGAGCCAAGTGCGCACGTAATAGACACCCGGCCAGGTAAGCGCTTCTTTCTCGGCCGCCGCCAAGCCTTCTGCGTCGTAGGAAAAATCAACCGCAACGACTTCGGGCAAGCCCTCTTCGCCCTGACGCACCTGCGCTTTCGGCGTGATGCGCACTACGCCGTTGTGGGTCAGGAACATGCCGCACTGAGCTGCGGCTTCAGATGCTTTTGCCTCGACAAGCCACTGGTCAACCGATGGTTCTTGCTTTGCCATGGTATGCCTCCTTGAATGGGAATATATCTCGGAAAAGTTTAGCACTTTTTCGAATGCTCACTGCGGTTTTTCGTCTAAACGGGCGTGCGTGACGCCTGTTCATAGGGCGATTTGTGCCATAATGAAAGACAGTACATGCGGGTGCGCGGTGGTGCATCCGCGGCAAACGCAAGGCGAAGAGGGTGTGTAAGAACGCGCAGGCGCAACGCACTGCGCAAGAACGCATGCGTGCGCTCTTGCGCGGGTCCCACGACGGACGGGCGAGTGCGCCATTTGCCGCGGACGGAAAACACGCGACGGACTGGTGCGCTTGCAAGGCAAGCGGGATATGCATAAGCAGGCGGGGAGGGAAGCAGCTCATGAAGGTTATGGATGCCTACACTGCCTTCGTGGTGAATCACCGGAAAGGCATTGTTGTGGTCACGGCCCTGTTGTGCCTGGTCTGTGCCGTGAGCGCGCTTATGGTGTCGGTGAATTATGACATGTCGTCGTATCTGCCGAAAAGCTGCGATTCTGCGCAGAGCCTGCGGGTGATGGAAGACGAGTTCACCGAAGCGGTTCCCAACGCACGCGTCATGGTTAATGATGTCTCGCTTGCCCAGGCGCTTGATCGCAAAAAGCAAATGCAGAACGTGCCGGGCGTGGAGTCGGTCATGTGGCTTGATGACGTGGCTGATGTGCGCATTCCGCTGGAAACACAGGACAAAGCTCTGGTAGAAAATTACTACAAAAACGAAAACGCCCTGTTCAGCGTGACCATCGATACCGATAAAGACACGCAGGCCGTAAACGGAATCTACGAGATTGTGGGCGAATCGGGTCACATTGCGGGCGAAGCCGTGAAGACTGCCGAGACGAAATCGATGGCGGTTTCTGAAGTGGTAAATGCGTTCTTCATTTTGGTGCCGCTCATTTTGCTCTTGCTGGTGGTGTCTACCACATCGTGGCTTGAGCCTATCTATTTCCTGCTGGCCATTGGCGTTTCCATTCTGCTGAACATGGGAACGAACCTGGTGCTGGGCGAAGTCTCGAACATCGCGTTCACCGTGTCGCCCATCTTGCAGCTTGCGGTCTCGCTGGACTACGCCATTTTCCTGCTGCATGCGTTTCGTCGTTTCCGCGAAACGGAACCCAACGTTGCGGTTGCCATGCGCGCCGCCATGAAGCAGAGCTTTTCATCGGTTGCGGCAAGCGCTGCTACCACGGCGTTTGGCTTTGCGGTACTGTCTATCATGCAGTTCCGCATTGGTGCCGAGCTTGGATTAACCCTGGTCAAAGGCATTGTCTTGAGCTTTTTGTGCGTGATGGTGTTTTTGCCGGCCTTCACGTGCCTTACGTACAAGCTCATCGATCGCACGCATCATCGACCGCTTATGCCATCGTTCAAAAACATGGGGAAGTTCGTGGCTCCGCTGCGCATTCCCGTGGTGGTGCTGGTGGCGGTACTTATTGTTCCGTGCTTCTTGGGGCAGGGCTCGACCACGTTCACGTACGGCATGGGCTCCACAGCGGAAAGCCAGACGCGCGCCGCGGCTGATCAAGTGGCAATCGAAGAAGCATTCGGCAATTCCACGGCTACGGTCGTACTGGTTCCGCGCGGGCAGGTGGGTACGGAACTTGCGCTGGCGCAGCAGCTTGAAGGGCTTGACCATGTGACAAGCGTTGTTTCGTATGCAACGTCGGTGGGGGCGGCTATCCCCGAGCTCATGGTGCCCAGCTCCGCGCTGAACCAGTTCTACTCCGAAAATTATGCACGCCTGATTGTGTATTCCGACACGCTTACAGAAGGCGACATTGCGTTCGGGCTATATGAAAACATACGTTCGACCTGCGGAAACTTCTATGACATCAGCTACATTGTGGGCGAGATTCCCAGCTTGTACGACATGCGTGCTGTGAGCACCGATGATAATTCCAAAACAAATCCGCTTGCTATCATTGCCATTTTGCTGGTGCTGGTGGTCACGTTCCGATCCGCCACGCTGCCCATTTTGCTGGTGGCCACCATCGAAAGCGCCATTATCATCAACTTGAGCGTGCCGTATTTCGCGGGCGACAGCTTGAATTACCTGGGCTATTTGGTGATTAACACGGTGCAGTTGGGCGCGACGGTTGACTACGCCATTCTGTTCACGGATACGTATCGGCAGTTCCGCACAACCATGCCGGCGAAGCAGGCGTTGCATCGTGCAACGGGGCAGAGTTTCGCAAGTATCTTGATTTCCGCGAGCATTCTGGCGCTGGCGGGTGGCGTGCTGTGGCTCACGAACACGAACGAGCTCATTGCGCTTCTGGGCTTGCTGTTGCTGCGTGGCACCATTTTGTCGCTATTCCTGGTAATGACGTTCCTGCCTGGTGTTTTGCTGCTGTTCGATAAGCTCATTGGTAAAACAACGTGGCACGCGAATTTCTTCAACGGCGCAGGTGGCGAAGGCGTTCTTGCTGTTGCGGGCGCCGCCCCGGTGGACGCCGCCGCCGCTGTGGGCGCTGCGGGCGTTGGCACCACCGTTGGTGCGGGCTCCAGGGGTGATGCAGGCGCCGCCCCGGTGGGCGCTTCCAACGAAAGCGATGCTGCCTCTGCGCCTTTAAACGTACTTGATCAGGCATCTTCTGCAAAGGAGTAGCTTTATGGATAAGAACATTGCAAAACACGCAAAGGCTAAGCACGCTCTTGCGTGCGAGTGCACCAAGGAGCATGTGAGCGAGTGTGCCGGCACGCGTGTTGGCAAAAGCGCAAGCGAAACCGCATGCAAAAGCCAACACGAAACCTCTTGTGGTCGTTTTGCTGGCTTCGCGCGCCCGGCGCAGTCGGATGCGCAACGTACGCGTCAGACGCAGCACACGCCTCGTGCGAAACGGACGGTGGCAGTGCTTGCCGCAACGGCATTAGTCGCATCGTGCCTGTTCGGAGGCGTGGCAACGGGCATCGGCGCGAACGCAGGCGGCGCGCTTACGGCCGCGACCGATCAAGAGACGAACGCGGTTTCAAAAACGGAAGTCGTCTACGCCAAGCTTGCGGGCAATGGCGCGCTGCAAAACGCGTACGTCGTGAACACTCTTGAGCCCGAGCAGGCGGGTGCGCTTTGCGACTTCGGCTCGTACGAAAGCGTGCAGAACCTCACGAACACTTCTGAGTTAGGCACGTCTGAACAGGCAGTTTTCGTTGATATTGCGGAAGGGCAGGAAGGCGAGCCGTTCAGCTATCAGGCATCGTTGGGTGCTGCGGCGCTCCCCTGGAACGTTTCCGTGAGCTATACGCTTGATGGTAAGTCCGTTTCTGCCAACGAACTTGCGGGCGCAACGGGCGCGTTGAATACCGAGATTGCCATAACGCGCAACCCAGCCGCGCAAGACGATGCGTTCTTCGAAAATTACCTGGTCACTGCAACGGTAACGCTTGCTTCCGATGCGGCACGCAATATTCAGGCTCCCGATGCGCAAGTGGCGCTTTCGGGTTCCGATACCCAGCTCACGTTCATGGTTATGCCAGGCAAGGAGAAAACGGTCAACTTTACCGCTGATGTGACGAATTTCGAGATGAGCAGCATTCAAGTGGCGGCAATTCCCTTTGCCATTGCGTTCGATTTTCCCGACACCAACGCGCTGATTTCGCAGTTCGCCCAGCTCACCGATGCAGCGAAGACGCTCGATGCCGCAGCGGCAACGTTGGCTTCGGGCGCAAGCGATCTTGCTTCGGGCGTGGCCGGCTTGCAAAACGGCGCGGCGGGCGTTTCTCAGGGCGTAGCAGGCATCGCGCAGGGTCTGACCGCGTATCAGCAGGGCATTTTGGCACAGGCGGCGCAGTCGCAAGGCGCAGCGGACGCAATGGGAAGCGAAGAGGAAGTCAACGCAAGCTACGAAGAGGCCATGCGGGAGTATATGAATGCCTTCGTGCAGGCATTCGCTAAGAAGTACGCGGAGTCATATGCGAAGGCGTATGCGGCTGCCTATGCGCAGGCGTACCAGGAAGCGTTGATGAATGGTATGGATGAGCAGGCTGCTGCTCAGTCGGCGGCCCAGCAGGCAACGCAAACGGCAACGCAAACGGCAACAGCCGATGCGCTTGAGGCGGCAATGGCGGCAACGGAAGACGCCACGGAGCGCGTGCAAGAAGCGGTGCGCGCCATTGCTACGCGCGCGTCATATGTTGCATCCGTGCAAGCGCTGCAGGGTGCGGCAGCGGGACTGGGCTCCACTGCGGATCAAAAGAGCCTGATAGGAGGCGCGTCTTCGCTGGCATATGGGTCTGACCAGTTCACGCAGGGTGTTGGCGCGGCGGTGTCGGGCGCTTCTGAGTACGCGCAAGGCTCCCAGGAGTTCTCGCAGGGCATGAGCCAGTTCCAAAGCGAAAC
>CAKTVK010000135.1 GCA_934623455.1 uncultured Eggerthellaceae bacterium
TATCTATTCACATTTGGCACCGAGAACCCGAATTTGTGGGGCTGCAGTTTCTTCGTCAACGGAACGGAATACTATTTGAGCGCTGCGGAAAGCCGCTGGGGGTATGACCAAACCACGTTCTGCCTGGCTGTTCCCGGAAATGCCGAAACGCTGGAAATCAAGGTTCCCTGGGGGTATTTCAGCTTGTGGGAGTGCTCTTTGGAAGTGGCGCCTTATGACCAGCTGTCCGCATGGACTGAAAACGTTAACGCGGTGAATATGGAAAACCTGGTGGTCGATGGTCCCAAAGTGTCGGGAACGGTTTGCGCTGATGAAGCGGGCGTTTTGGCAATCAACGCGCCTTATTCTTCAGGTTGGCACTGTCGCATTGATGGGCAAGAAGTTGATGTTCTGCGCGTCAGCGAGCTTTTCCCGGGCGTGGTGGTGCAACCAGGCCAACATCAGGTGGAATTCTATTACGTGAATAAGGCGTTTGTAGTAAGCGCCGTAATAAGCGGCATCACGCTTGCAGCAATGGTTGTTGCTGCGATTGTTTCGCATCGCCTCCGCTGGCGATTGAAACATGCTTAAAACTTCTATCTTCCCTGTTCATAACGCTGTATCGATACCCTCTTTTGACAAGAAAAGAGGGGGATGATAGTATCAGTCTATCCGTAAGTAGTACTCGCGTAATAAGAGGAGGAATGTTTATGGGTAAAAACAGGTACGTGGAAAAACGACAATTGTCGTCGAAGCGTTCTCAATTCATCAGCGGCGCTCTGTCGTTTGTTCTCTGCTTCTCTATGGTTCCCTTTGCGTATGCCGAAGATGAGGCGGACGTCAGGGATTGTTGGTACGATATTCATGATAAGGGCGATTACGAAGTTGCGTCTTGGGTATCTGCTGCCACCATTCCTCCGTCGGTGTCTGAAATCGATTGGCAGCATCTTCAGCCTGGTGCTGACTATAAAGATAAAAGCATGATTCTGACGTTTGCGCCGAATCTCTCGCTTTCTTTGGCGCGCTACTACATCAGTCGGCAAGGATGGACAGAGGATAAGCTTATTGCCTGGAATGAAGATGCTGGTTGGAAATGCATGTCCGTCACAATAGCTGATTCGCAATCTCTGCAGGAAGAAATGACGTCTGCATGTGCGTTGTGGTGGGTCTGGTATGCGGAGCTAAACCATATTTCGGCGTGCCCTATTGATGAAGAAGTCTCTGATCTTCCTGATGAATCGATAGAAGCGCCCTCAAGGCAATGGCCTTTCGACAATCAAGATACTAATCTCATTAATCCGTTTGAGAACTATTCCGAAAAAGAGTTGTATCTTGTTTTCGAGTCCGATGTTTCGCTTGAAGAAGCGCTTGACACCGTTTTTTCCATGGAAGGCTGGAGCGTTGGTTATTACCAAGGAACAACTTCCAGCGAAAGCAGCTGGTTTTACGATCACGAGCTCTTGGTTACCATTCCTTCAGGAATGACGGTGATTGATGCTAAGAAGATTGCGAAGCAGCAAGCTGGGATTGCTGATGTGGAGCTTGTTTATTACCTCGCAACGGGTCCTGTTTACGAAGAGAAGCCCAATATTGCCATAACGTTCGATGCGGGTGTTGACTATAATCAAGCAAAGAAGGCAATTCTTGGTCTGGGCTGGCCGTATGGGGATGCATCGAAGCGAGCGGATACAGGACAGTTGAGGATTGAGGCATTTTATCCGAAAAACCTTGCGAGTGAACTTGCTACTTCCCAAGCGTATTCTTTGGAAGGCGTTGTCCATGTTGAATTGATTGAGCCGTCTGGCTCCGGCGGTGAAGATGGCAGTCAGTCGCCGAGCGAAGGTGATGATTCTTCCGGTATCAATATAGGCGACCAGTGGTATCTTGATTACCTGGGCATTGTTGATGCATGGAATCAGGCGCAATGCAACGGTACCGTTTCTGTGGCCGTTCTTGATACGGGTGTTTGGGCTGTTCCCGACTTGCAAGCAAACCTTGACCTTGACAATGCGTGGGATGCGGTCTCGGAGTCTTCTCTGTCGGCAGACCCCATACATCCTCATGGAACGTGGGTTGCTGGTGTTATTTCGGCTCAGGCCGATGATGGCCAAGGTGTAAGTGGCGTTTCTCATAATGCAAAAATCGTTCCCGTGAACATTGCTTCTTCCGTTAAAGATGGCGTGGCTTACGCAACGGACGATGATATTGCGTGCGCTATAAATCACGTTGTTGAGTCAGACAGTATTGATAATCTGCGCGTGATCAACATGAGCTTCGGTTGTCCAGGAGAGGTAAAAGGAAGCCTTCAAACGGCGATTAATCATGCGGCGGATGAGAATATTTCTATTGTGTGCAGCGCGGGGGACGAAAACACGGATGCTGCATATAAACCTTCTGATTCCGATAACGTGATTGGTGTTATTGCGACAACAATCACTGAACGTTGGGTTGACCCTTCGGATCAGAGCAAGGGGTCGTGTTATGGTCCCGCAAAGGACATAGCTGCTCCTGGATATTATGTCAAAACTGTATCGACCGATATGAGTGAGCACGGAACGGTTTATTGCACTGGCACATCTTTTTCGGCACCCATCGTGTCGGGCGTGCTTGCTTTGATGTATGCTGCCAATCCTAATCTTACTGCGGCCGATGCCGAGTACTATCTTGAAAATACGGCGACTGATTTGGGCGCGCCCGGGTTCGATAACGAATTCGCCAACGGCTTGGTGAATGCGAAAGCTGCTGTTTTATCGGTAGCTTCAGAAGATGCTTTGTTTACCCGTCTTGCGGGTGACTATGCGGTGAACACCATGGATGCCATTGTTTCCGAGGGATTCCTTAATGGCGTTTACGAAGGTGCGACCAGGTCGGATACCGTTATTGTGGCAACAATGGATTCATACTACGATGCTTTGACGGCGGCAAGCCTTGCGGGTATCAAGAATTGCCCCATTCTTTTGACCGACCCTGAGACGCTCAGCCCCGAAACGGCATCGCTTATTGGACGGTTGGGAGCATCGAAAGCTTACATTGTTGGTGGCCCATCGGCGGTGAGCCCGAGTGTTGAGCGGCAAGTATCGGATCTTTCCGGCGTGAACGAGGTTGAGCGCCTGTGGGGTGACTATGCGCGCGATACCGCCATGGCAATTTATAGGGAAGGAACGCGCGAGGGCGCCTGGGGCGATACCGCCATTGTATGCACCGTGAATTCTTATCTGGATGGCTTGGCGGCTTCTCCGTATTCGTTTGCGAAAGGAGCCCCTATTTTCCTGGTGAATTCCGACTTGGTTCTTGAAAATGATGCTCTTTCTGCCATAGCAAGCGGTGGATTTAAGAAAGTCATTGTTATGGGCGGTACTTCTGCGGTGAGTTCGGCCATAGGTACGCAGCTCTTTGGCGTGGTGAACAATATATCCCGTATGGCGGGCGATGATGCTTATGAGACCGCGCGCCTGTTCGCCAACCGTTGCCTGGAAGATGGTATGCAGATGAATGGTGCGGCTGTGACCACGGCGCAATCGTATTACGATGCGTTGTGCGCGGGGCCGTTGTGTGGCAGGGCGAATGCGCCCATCTTATATGCGGATGAAGAGTATACAGAATCGGCGAAAACGTTTTTCACGACTTATGCGCCGTTCATTAATCGGGGATACGTGCTGGGAGGTTACTCGGCTGTTCCGAAGAGCGTGGTTCAGGAGCTGAAGGCTGCCGTTGCTGCAGCGTTGTAGCTGTTGGTACCGCGTTGCGGTGCTCTAGCTTGAGCACGTTGAATTCTTAGTGGTATGACGATTGGGGGATGGGCCAAAGGGTTCATCCCCCAGGTTTTTTCGCCACGATAAGGCGCTGTTCTGCGAGTAGGCTGCTGCTTTCCGGCGCCACCGTCGCCAGCGTTGCTCGTGGCTTTTTATTGCGTTTTGCGGGTGCCGTTTGTCCGCAGCTTCCTGCTCACATAGAGCGTAGTTTGCGCCTTTTGTCTTGCGGGCGTTGCTCCGCACGTTATCCTTCGCTTGACTTATCTTCGGCGTTTTCGCTGGTCAGGCAACGACGCTCAATGTAGATGGGGCGGTTTTTGCCCTCGATGTAGGCGCGGGAAAGGTATTCGCCAATGAACCCCAGAGCTAAAAGCTGCACGCCGCCCAAAAGCAGGATCAGCGCCACAATGGTGGCGTAGCCAGGGATATCAACGCCAAATGCAAGACGTTGCACAATCACGACGATCAAGTAGATGAACGCCGCTGCCGAAACGAATACGCCGGCAGTGGTAATGGTGCGCAACGGCGCCACCGAAAACGAGAGCAGCCCATTGAAGGCGTAGCGCAAAAGCCCCCAAAACGACCACGTGCTTTCACCTGCATGACGTTTACTTGGGGTGTAGGGATAGGCGTACGTTTTGAAGCCCACCCACGAGAACAGGCCTTTCGAAAAACGCTGATAATCGCCCATGGATAAAAGCGCCTCTGCCACGCAGCGGCGGAACACGCGAAAATCGCTGGCATCTTGGATTACTTCCATGTTGGAAGATGAGGCAAGAACTTTATAGAACTTGTGAGAAAGCGAAGCAGTAAGACCCTTTTTTCGGTTCACTTGGCAGGCCGCCACGCAATCAAGGTCATCGTCGCTTTCCAGGATGCGCACCATTTCAAGAAGCGTTGCGGGTTCTTGTTGCAAGTCGGCATCAATGAACGCAATCAAGTCGCCTTGTGCGTGCTTAAGGCCCGCGAACAGCGCTGCTTCTTTTCCGAAATTGCGGGAAAACGATACGGCGCAGACCGAGATTC
>CAKTVK010000136.1 GCA_934623455.1 uncultured Eggerthellaceae bacterium
AAGCAAGTTTGTTCGATTTCGATATGGATTCCGCGGATGATGCGACGCAGGCGGCAAATATCGCTGCCGGTGAAACGGCTGTCGCAGGAACGGCTGGCGAAGCAACCGCTTTCGCATCGGCAGGCGAAGTGGCCGCTGGCGAAGGCGCTGCTGGAGCGGCAGTCGGCACAAAAGCGTCCGCGACGAACCCGGCAATCGCCGGCGAAACGGCGACGAAGCCGGCAATCGCCGGTGAAACGCTCGCGGCATCCGAAGCATCCGGCAGCGAAGGCATTGCTGGAATCTCGGGCACTTCGCCTGTTTCTTCTGCAGCTGCTGTTCCCGCGGACCCCGCCGCAGCAGAAGCGGCGGCGCGCATCAAAAAGTTGCGCGCCGAAATCGAGCACCACACGTATTTGTATTACGCGAAGGACGCGCCGGAAATTTCCGACGCTGCCTACGACTCTCTTATGCGCGAGCTGAAAGAGCTGGAGCAGGAGTTTCCCCAGTTCGCAGACCCGTCAAGCCCCACGCAGCGCGTGGGTGGCTACGTAAGCGAGCAGTTCAGCCCCGTTACGCACGAGCAGCGCATGTACTCGCTGGATAACGCTATGGACCTGGACGAGCTGGACGCGTGGATGACGCGCGTGCAGGACTTCTTCGGCCGCATGGTGCCGCTGTGCTGCGAGCTGAAAATCGACGGGTCGTCCATTGCGCTCACGTACGACAACGGCCGTTTGGTGCGCGCCGCCACGCGCGGCGATGGCGTTACCGGCGAAGACGTGACCGTGAACATCCGCAGCGTGGCAGACATTCCGCTTGCGCTTGCGTCCGATGCTGCGGCGCTTATCACGCGCCCAGAAGGCTCGCTTGAGCTGCGCGGCGAAATCTACATGCCCAAAAGCAGCTTCGCCGCGCTGAACGCCGAAGCCGAACTGGCGGGCAAGCAGGGTTTCGCGAATCCGCGTAATGCGGCGGCGGGATCGCTTCGCCAGAAAGACCCGGGCATTACGGCGCAGCGCGATCTGGCAACGTTCATGTACGCCATTGCCGACCAACGCGCGCTTGATGTGAGCAGCCAGTGGGAGCTGTTGCAATGGCTGCGTGCGGCGGGTTTCCATGTGAATCCCGATGTGAAGCTGTGCACGAAAGCCCAGGAAGTACGCGATTTTTGCGCCGATGCGCTGAAACGTCGCGATGCGCTTGCCTACGACATCGATGGTGTGGTGGTGAAGGTGAACAACTTCGACCAGCAAGATGCCATGGGCTTTACGTCCCGTGCGCCGCGCTGGGCGATTGCCTTCAAATTCCCGCCCGAGGAAAAAACTACGCTCCTGCGCGACATTACGGTGCAGGTGGGACGCACTGGCAAACTCACGCCAGTGGCAGAGCTGGTGCCCGTGACGGTGGCCGGTTCGGTGGTGGCGCGCGCTACGCTGCACAACGTGGACGAGGTCCAGCGCAAAGATGTGCGCGTGGGCGACACCGTTATCGTGCGCAAGGCGGGCGACGTCATCCCCGAAATTTTGGGTCCGGTGTTGTCGCTGCGTCCGCAAGATGCGCGCGTGTGGACCATGCCCACGGAATGCCCCAGCTGCAAAAGCCATGTGGTGCGCGAAGAAGGCGAAGTGGATTATCGCTGCATTTCCATTGATTGCCCAGCTCAGGCGGCTGAACGATTGATTCACTGGGCCAGCCGCGAGGCCATGGATATCGATGGCATGGGTGAGGAAATCATCGGACACTTGCTGAAGGCGGGCCGCGTGCGCGACGTGGCCGATTTCTACACGCTGGATGCCGTGGAGCTTTCCCTGCTGAACACGGGGCGCACGAACAAAGACGGTGAGGCCATTACGCTGGGCAAGAAAACGGCCGACAAGCTGGCTGCGGCCATTCAGGAAAGCAAGACGCGCGACTTTTGGCGCGTGATCAACGGCGTTGGTATTCGCCACGTGGGGAAGAACATGGCGCAGGTCATTGCGCGCAACTATCCCAGCATGGAACTGCTGATGGCAGCAACCGAGGAAAGCATGGCGGCCATCGATGGCATTGGCGAGAAAATCGCCCACTCTATCTGGGTTTTCTTGCGCACGCCCGATAACGCGGCCACCATTGAACGCCTGGGCAAGCTGGGTGTGAACATGCAGGCCGATGCAGCTGCGGCGGCAAACGTGACCGATGAGCTGGCGGGCTTGACATTCGTGCTTACCGGCAGCTTGGTGCAAAGCGGCATGACGCGCGACGAAGCGGGCGAGCGCTTGAAAGCGATGGGCGCGAAGGTAAGCGGCAGCGTGTCGAAGAAGACGAGCTACGTTGTTGCAGGTGAGGCGGCTGGTTCGAAGTTGGATAAGGCGCTTTCGCTTGGCGTTGCCGTTCTGGATGAACCGGCGTTCTTGCATCTGCTGGAAACGGGCGAACTGCCGGCGTAGTTGCAGCGGCGCAGGCGCGGCCTCCGGCGTGGCTGCCTCCCCCTACGCGGCTGGGGCGTAGTTGCAGCGGCGCAGGGGGGCGGGGCTGCCGACGCGGGGGATGCGCCCGCTGCGGCTCCGACCCCTTCGTCCCCTTCGCCACCTAAATCCTAAGAGAGCAACGAGAGGAAAACACCATGAAATACCGCGAACTAGGCAAGACCGGCCTGATGGTCAGCGAGATTGGCTTTGGCGCCGAATGGATTACCGGCTGGGAGCAGCAGCGCGTGAACGACCTGGTTCAGGCGTGCGAGCGCGCAGGCGTGAACATTGTGGATTGCTGGATGGCCGACCCGTCGGTGCGCACGGCGCTGGGCACTGCGTTGGCACCGCATCGTGCGGATTGGATTATCCAGGGGCACCTTGGCTCTACCTGGCAAAACGGCCAGTACGTGCGCACGCGCGAGATTGATGCGGTCAAGAAAGCGTTCAAGGACCAGCTGGAACTGCTGCAGACTAGCTACCTTGATCTGGGCATGATTCACTTCATCTACGACGTGGAAGAATTCACTACGCTCATGGCGGGCAGCCCATATCTGGATTACGTGAAGGAGCTCCACGCGGCGGGCATCATTCGTCATGTGGGCATTTCCACGCACAGCGTTGCCGTGGCGCGCGCGGCGGCGCAAAACCCGCTCATCGAGGTCATCATGTTCAGCTTGAATCCTGCATTTGACGCTATGCCGTCTTCGGGCAGCTTGGACGATATGTTCGGAGATTTCAAGGGCGCTGGCAACGGCATTAACCCCGAGCGCGCCGCCCTTTATGAGGAATGTGCCCAGCTCGGCGTGGGTATTACCGTTATGAAGCCGTTCGCGGGCGGTCGTTTGCTTGATGCGGAGAAAAGCCCCTTTGGCGTTGCCATGACGCCCGCGCAGTGCATTGCTTACGCGCTTGATCGCCCTGCTGTTGCCTCGGTTATGGCAGGCATGAGCGAGCTTTCCCACCTGGAGGACGCTCTGGGCTACTACACCACAATGCGCCAGAACTTGGATTACGCGCGCATTTTGCGCATGGCGCCTCAGCATTCCTACGCCGGACACTGCATTTACTGCGGCCACTGCCAGCCGTGCATGGTGGGCATTAATATTGCGACTGTAAATAAGTACTATGACCTGGCCATTTTGCATGAAAGCGTGCCCGAATCCATCCAGGGCCACTATAATGCTTTGCGCGCGAAGGCAAGCAAGTGCGTGGCGTGCCATGCGTGCGAGCACAACTGCCCCTTCGGTGTTCCTATCGCGGAACGTATGGCCGCTGCCGCCATCTTGTTGGGGTAGGCGCTGGATTGCGGGAACGCGACAGGCGCCTTTTCACCTGCTCTTGCCGCGCCGGTGGGGTCTTGCGTTTCCCCGAAAGCTTGTTGTTGGGTTCATCTTGTCGAAATTTCAGTCCGAAAACGCGCAAATCGACGATGCAGGGCAGGTCGGAGGGTGGGTAAAGGACGAACAAGGATGTCTTGAGCAGCTTGGATCAATGAAAGCCCAGGTCGTGAAATTGATTAGAAGCGAAAGAACGCGACAGGCACCTTTCTACCTGCCCTGAATCGTTGTTTTTGGCGTATTGGCGTCGATTTTTCGACAAGATGCACGTATCTGGCGGTCTGATTGCTGAAGGACGCGGCCATCGAACAGGCTGGTGATGTATCGAAATAGACTGTTGCCGCGCAGCTTCGCCTTGCTTTTATGCACGGTAAGGAATATGCACCGCACGAAAGAAGGTTTCTTCGCTATAATCTGAACAGAAGATAAATGGTTTGGAAGCCTGCCAAAATGGCTTCAGAGTTTCAGAAGGAGAGGGCGACTTGAAAGACACCTTCGGCCGCACTATCGATTACCTGCGCATTTCGGTGACCGATCGGTGCAATTTCAGATGCATCTATTGCATGCCTGAGCAGGGCGTTGTCTCTATGAGTCCCGCTGAAATCCTGCGCGGTCACGAGATTGTGACTATCGCGCGCATTGCCGCCGAGTGCGGAATCAAGCGCATTCGCCTCACGGGAGGCGAGCCGCTGGTGCGCAAGGGCATGGTGGAAAACGTGCGCGATATTGCTGCCATCCCCGGCATCGAGGACATTTCGATGACTACGAATGGCGTGCTGCTGCCCAAGTTCGCGAAGGACCTGAAAGAGGCGGGCCTGGCGCGCGTGAACATTTCGCTGGACACGCTGGACGCCGATAAGTTCGCGTTCGTAACGCGCGGCGGCAAGCTTCAGTCCACGCTGGATGGCAT
>CAKTVK010000137.1 GCA_934623455.1 uncultured Eggerthellaceae bacterium
TGAGCGGTTTAGGTGCGGCTTTGGGTTCATGTTGTTGAAAAATCGGCATGAAATTCGAAGTTGATGCAGGTTGGAAGTAGGTCGAAGTCGGTTCTGTTGACGGTGTGACATATTATCTATAATGGAAATAATTATGACTGGTATTATACCGAAGTGCTTTTTCTAGATCCTCCGCAATGCTCGAAAAGTGACCCGATTTGGAGGCTGCACCTACCCCCAACCTACCACAACTTCGAATTTGGGATCAAAAATTCAACAACATGATTCTGGAAGCCGCTTTGGGAAGCCTTCGATTTGTCCCAGCCCAACGTACCCCGCCCTATAGTATCCCCGTCCTTCAAAAACGTTACCGCCAGCGGGCAAACGACGCTCGGCTGGCTTGCTTAAAGACGCTTCCCAACGCCTAAAATACGTTGGCCTTCATGGGCCATTCTGTAATGCAAGCCAAGAGCGGTACTCTTCGTTTTTGGGCGGTGCGCAATGAAGTATCACAAGGTCATTGGGGGTGAACGTGCTCAATGTTTTGGTATCATGAGTGCAAGCGTTCCGGTTGGCTGTGGCTTCGATCAGGTGCTTTTGCGCGAATCGGTGCCAAATGCACTGGCGCAAAGGGCTGATACCGATCCTATTACGACGTTTGTGAACGCTATTGTGCGGGCTGACCGCTTGGATATTCCCATTGCGAACACGCTGCAAACGCAAGCGACCTCTGTCAAGCAATATCGTCATTAGCAAGGTAAAGAGAAGGCCCCGAAGTTTCCCGTGAAGATTTTAATTCCCTTGGTGTGATTTATTTTCCCGTCGCTGTTAGTTGCGCTTTTGGGTTCCGCGGTGTTGAATATCATTGCAGCGTTCATGTAGGCGGAAAGGACAGCAATGGCATGCGGAAATCCGAAAACAAAGTCCACGTCGGGCACGTATTACCTGCTTTCGGTAGACGAGGGTGACTTGGGCGAGTACATTCCTGTGGCCGATACTTTCTTCAAGCGGCTTTGGGGATTAATGGGCAAAGACGTTCGCACCGATGGCGATGGGCTTTTTCTTGCAGATTGCGCGCGGGTGCATACCTGCTTCATGAAATGCTCCATTGACGTTTTATATTTGGGGTCTGACCTGCAGATTCTTGATGTGGAAACGCTAATACCGTGGCGCATGGGCAAAAAGGTGCGCGGTGCGCGCCATGTGCTGGAGCTGCCGGCGGGTCGCCTTGATGGTGCGGATTTGAGCACGGTTGTGGTGATGAAGGCTAAGCAGCGTTGAGGATTGTACTTAATGCTGGGTTTGGAAGTGGCAAGCATCGCCGGTTGCGGCCGAGATGGGTGAGTCTGCGATGGCAGCATCATTGAAAGATTCGCGCGACCTGCGCGGGTTCGTTTCGGCTGCGCTTGGTTGTATGAGGGGCCTTAACGATGCGCTGCCCAGGGTTTAGGGCAAGCACCTTATGCTATCTGCGTCCTGGACTTTATGGGTTCTGCTTTCTTGTTCTGCCTTCGCATTGCTCGCGTCGTTCTTGCGCTGTCGGTCTGTGTGCGCGGCCGCGAAAGACCATGTTGTCGGGAAAATAGCTCAGATATGCCCAAATCGACGATACGGGGCAGGTGTGGGTGTGAAAAAGCCACAACCGATTCGCTCTTTGTTGCGAATCGAGTCTTCCTGGCGTATAAAACACCAGGTCATACGAATGTGCCAAAACGTAAGACAGCGGTGTGTCGTTGTTTAGGAGAATTGACCTGCCCTGAATCGTTGATTTGCGCGTTTTCGCTCTTGGTCTGCGACAACATGAGCTCCATTGGCTTGTCTACAGCGCAGCTAGCGCTTGCCTGCTCTGCTTTTGGTTGCTATATCTGATACTTTTTCTGGTTGAACGCTATTTTACTTAATGCGTACTTTTTCTGCTGGGTAGGTCAAATGGCGATGTGGCACAATTGGGCCACGAATATTATCGTTGATTGGAAATATGATGCCTGTTGCCTTGCCTGTCCGTGAAATGAAAAACACCGCTCAGTTTACCAATCGTGTGCGTCGAGAGCGGGAGGTTCTTGCGATCCGAAACGGTGTTGAAGTTATGACTTGCGTTAGCGCAGATCAGCGAAAGGCTGAGCTTGAGGAGATATCAAAAGCAAAATTGCTCAGCAGGATTCTTATGACGGAGGGGGAGTATGCGCGCGGGGAATACGAGAGCTACGATGATTTTGCCGCGAAATGCGGCTCCAATATGGGCTATAAATGCGTCATCCTTCCCCAGGCGCAGCGCGATTATCAGGAAATTGTTTCGTACTTGTTGATGCGCGACGAAGTCCTCAAGCGGCCAAGAATTTCATGGATGAGTTCGATCGATAGATAGATTTGTTCTGTTCGCCGCCGGATGTTTTCGCTTTGAGCCGTTTGCCGAAGTTAGCGGCAAAGGGATACCGGTCGCTTTTCGTAAATAATTATATAGCTTTGGCGGCGTTGGACGGAGATATCGTGCGGGTGGCGCACATTTTCATCAGGCGCAGAATTATGCGCATTTAGTACAAACGTTGTGCCATCTGTGCGTCAAGTTCGTGCAGCATTTGCTGCTACAGCATTGGTTTACTCGGGGTTGTAATTTATGGCTATTGCAATGATGCGCCCGTTGTGGCTGGGCTCGTGTCCAAGTTTCCCGCCTTGCGGGATAAGCCCATGAGCTAAGTCGCTCTCGATGGTTTCTTTCAGCCAGTCCGCAGCGGATTGCGCTGCTTCTTCCAGGTTTTTGCCGAACGTGCCTCCCTCCATATCGCATGGGATTGCAAGTGTGAAGCCTTCGGATTCATAGAATTCAAATTCTCTTATATAAATCATCGTTGGCTTTTTTTCTGGTGTCTGGTCGTGTTTGCCTTGGACAAGCGTCGTTTCCAAAAGCGTTTATCGTCCATTTCCTGTGCTTATAAGTGATGCGATTTGATGCGACCTGGTGCACATCTGGCATACATCTATACCGTTTTTAACCCGTTTTGCCGCTTTTCTTTATACTTCGTGAAAAATAAAAGGTCAGGACTTTTACGTCCTGACCTGCGCTTTCAATGGAGCCAGTGACAGGAATCGAACCCGCAACCCACTGATTACAAATCAGTTGCTCTACCGTTGAGCCACACTGGCGTATCTGCGTATTCTATCGGATAATTCATTTTCAATCTAGTGCTTTTATCTATTAATCGGTGATTTCCGTGTCTTTCCGACTCTTTAGGTTTGCGGTCGGCGGTCTCTTCGCGGCTTTGTTTGATGCAATTGCACAATGCCATACACCACTACAAATGCTGGGTGGACTTCTAGTGCCGCTTCCCTTATTGTTGTTGTGTTATTGCGATGATAATTTCCGCGGAATGCGGGGAGAATGCAGAGTTGCAGATCGTGAGTGCAGAACCGCAATCTCGCGCGGATGCAGGATTGTAGAACGCAGGAGAAGATCATGGTCAACCTTACCGATGAAGAATTTGAACTGGCAATTCAGGATGCGCTTGATTCCATTCCGCAAGATTTGATTGACTCTATGGAAAACGTTGTTGTTCTGGTGCGCGACGAGCCAACGCCCGAAGAGCTTGCCGATGCAGAGTGGGGGACCGAGGCCGAAGACGGCGATTTGCTGGGCATTTACGACGGCATTCCCCTGACCGAGCGCGGAAACGACTACGGGAACTGCTACGGTGACATTCCCGATACCATCGTCATTTTCAAGGGACCGCACGAACGTCTTGAGGGAACGAAAGACGACATTCTTGACGAGGTGTTCACCACGGTTATTCATGAGGTCGGGCATTATTTCGGCATGACTGAAGAGCAAATCGCCGAGATGGGTTTCGAGTAGCGGGGTTGCAAGCTCGCGCTTGTGTCCTGCGCATGCTTTCCGAGCTCTTCATGATGCTGAGCGCATGTCCTGCGCTCCCGCGATTTTGCTCGCGCCACCGCGATCAAGACTGCCCGTGCCCGCTCGTACGCGCTTTGAGTAGCCGCTTGCGTCAAAAATCTTCGCGCAGCTCTTCTGCGTTCCCGTGGTGTTCCAAAATTGTTTATTTCAAAATTAAAATAGTGCCGCTTGAGAATAATCTATTTCTTAACTATACTGAAAACGCTATAATTCTGCCCAAGTATAATCAGTGCGGCATATTCGATGAAACGCCGTGCTCTATTGAACGAAAGGAAGGACATGGGGCAATTGCAAACAGGAAAAGCCTGAGTGCAAAAGTTATCGTGCTTCTTACGAGCGTTGCTTTGGTGCTCTCGTTTATTCCCTGCATGGCGCTTCCGCAGGTGGCGCTTGCAGACGAAACTGCTTCAGGCGAAGCTACTGTGTTCACCGTCTACACTACTGACAGTGACGGATCGAACCAGCGGGTCGCCAAGGCCTACACCCAGGCCGAGCTCGAGGCCCTGATCGACTCCGCCACCGCGGCCCAGGCCAAGGCGGCAGCCCTTGCCTCCACCGCGGCCGCTACCGAGCTCGTGCCCATCATCGGCGCTTCCGCCGCAGAGATCGAGGGCATGAACCCGGCCGGCAAGCCGTACTGGACGGGCGCCAACTCCATCACGATTGTTGCGCCTCCGGTGTTCAAGGTTTCCACCGAGTCATTCGCTAACGTCTACTACAAGGTGACTTACACCGAAGGTGTCTTCGAGGGTACGATTATTGCCATGAATGGCG
>CAKTVK010000138.1 GCA_934623455.1 uncultured Eggerthellaceae bacterium
GCCGGTTTTGCCATGACGGGCCTGCAACGTACTAACCTTACAAGAACGTAAGGTACCTGTAAGGTCAATCGATGGCAGCGCGAACGCGGCGCGCATACCATGGAAAACGTCATCGGATACAAGGAGGTTTTCTATGAAAGAAGTGATTGCAAACGCCGCAACGCAAGGTGGCACGGCGCTCTTGCGACTGGAACATGTTGGGAAGATTTACGGCAACAAAGACGCTATGACCTGCGCTTTGGATGATGTGTCGCTTACCGTTGATCGGCGCGAATTCGTTGCCATTATGGGTCCTTCCGGTAGCGGTAAATCCACGCTTTTGAACTGCATTGCCACCATTGATGCCGCAACAAGCGGGCACATTTGGTTGGCGGGGCAAGACATCACGCGCATGCGTGGCGCGGCGCTGGCGAAATTCCGCCGCGATCAGCTGGGCTTTATCTTCCAGGATTCAAACTTGCTTGACACGCTTACGGCGTATGAAAACATTGCGCTGGCGCTAAGCTTGAAAGGACGCCCGCCGCGCGAGGTTGACCCTGCTGTTCGTGCCATGGCGCACACGTTGGGCGTGGAAGACGTGCTGGAAAAGTTCCCGGCGCAGATGTCGGGCGGTCAGCGCCAACGCGTGGCGGCAGCGCGCGCGATGATTTCCAACCCGCGGCTGGTGTTGGCAGACGAACCTACTGGCGCATTGGATTCGCGCAGTTCAACCGTGCTTTTGGAGATGCTGGCGGACATGAACCAGAACATGGGCGCTACCATTATGATGGTCACGCACGATGCCTTCGCCGCTTCATATTCCACGCGCACGATTTTCATTCGCGATGGTCGCCTGTTCAACGAGGTGCGCCGCGGCAGCGCCGCGCGCAGCGATTACTACCAGCGCATCATGGAGGTTGTGTCGTTCTTGGGCGGTGAGCTGTCCGATGCTCGCTAAACTTGCTTTGCGTAACGTGCACCGCAGCGCGCGCGATTACGCTATTTATTTTGTGACCGTGGCGTTGGGCGTGGCAATGTTCTATGCATTTAACACCATCAGCGACCAGGCAGTTCTTTTCGATGCACTTTCCGGCGATAGTTTGCGCATGCTGGCTTTGCTGAATACCATGATGGGCTTGCTTTCGGGTGTTATCGTGTGCGTTTTGGGATTTCTGGTGGTATACGCTAACCGCTTCCTTATCAGGCGCCGCCGCCGTGAATTCGGCACGTATCTCATGTTAGGCATGAGCGCGGGGCGCGTAAGCCGCATTCTGCTGCTTGAGACCATTATTGTGGGATGCGTGTCGCTTGTGGTTGGTTTGGCGCTGGGAATTGCGCTTTCACAGGGGCTTTCGTTTGCCACGGCGGCACTCATGGGCACCACTATGACGAAATACCGCTTCATCGTTTCTGGCAGCGCCATCGTGTTCACTGTTGCCTGTTTCGCGGCCATTTTCGTGCTTTCTGCGCTGATTGACATTGTCTATATTCGCCGCTGCAAGCTGGCAACGCTTCTTTCAGCGCACCAGGCGAACGAAGGACATGCGAAGGTGAATGCACCGGTGCGCGTGGCGGCGTTTGCGGTTTCCCTTGCAGTGCTGGCGTGCGCGTATTGGCGCCTTTCCGTGAACGGACTGGTTGTGATCGATGGTGATTTTTGGATGGCCACGGCGCTTATGATTGTGGGAACGTTTCTGTTCTTCTGGAGCGTTGCAGGTTTTGCCACGGCGCTTTTGCAACGCATGCCGCAGGTGTATTTCCGCAGGTTATCGTGCTTTACGGTGCGCCAGCTTTCAAGCAAGATCAACACGGCGTTTGCCAGCATGAGCGTGGTTTCCATTATGTTGTTCTTCGCGTTGACCATCAGTTCGGTGGGCATGGGGCTTGTCGAGGTCTTCGTGGGCAATATCGAGGAAATCAGCGCGTACGATATGACGGTTCAAGCAGCTCCCTCGCTTTTGGACTCGGAGGATCTTGATTCCAATGGCGAAAATACGCAGCTGTTCGAGCGCTACGACGGCGATATGGCGGCGTGCATTAAAGGTGAAGCTGTAGGCGCGGGTGCCGATGCAGAATCTGCAGCAGGTGCTGATTCGGTTGATGGCGCGCGTGTGACCTGGGATAACTTTGTGGAGAAAACAACGCAAGTGGATTATTACCTGGTGGGCGGCGACGATTACGAGACCGCAATGAAGTACGGAGATGTTCTGAGCCAGGCGCCGGAAGCGTATGGCGTTCTTGATGACAGCCTGCGTGATTCCGCCGAACGGATGGAAGTGCAAGTAATGGGAGTGAGCCAGTTCAACGCGCTGTGCGCCTTAACGGGAAAGCGCGGCGTCATGCTGGAAGATAACGAATGCGCGGTGAATAACCTTCTGCCCAGCACCGATGAGGTGGCGCAGGCGCTCTGCAATGGGAAAGTTCCGTTGACGGTGGGCGATGCTAGGCTTCACTTCGCCGGACGGGTTCAGCATGTTCCCGTGCGTAATAGCGCCATGGTTGATGTGGTGCTGGAGGTCATTGTTCCCGATTATGTGGTTGACTCCATGAAAGCGGCTGGTCAGAAGCCCTGGATGAGCGTGCTTGCCATGAATTATCGCGTTGATCGCGCTCAGGGCGACGTGCTGTTCAACAAGTATATGCATCAGGCGTTCCCGCCGCAAAAGGATGTGCAAATTAGCATGTATGGCGGCGAAACGGTTCCCGAAGACCAGATTTTCCACTACGGTGCGTGGCCGTGCTTCCAGAACTGGTCGGGTCGCGAGATGGCAGATCAAGCATCGGGCATGCGTATGGTCATCACGTATTTGGCGGTCTACATTGGGTTTGTGCTGCTGGTGGCCACGGCGGCGATCCTTGCGATTCAGCAGCTCTCCGAGACGGCCGATAGCTTGGCGCGGTATCGTCGCTTGCGTGATTTGGGTGCGGATGAGCGCTGGGTACTCAAATCGCTGCGCACGCAGACGGTGGTGTATTTCGTGGCGCCGCTGCTTTTGGCGCTGTGCCACACGGCGTGTGCAGTGAAGGTGATAACGGATACGTTGTTTTCCGAGGTTGGCGTTAATGTTTTGGGTTCGGTTGCCATTGCAGGCGGCGCGGTGCTTGCCATCTATGCTGTGTACCTTGTTATTACGTACGCCCTTTCGCGCTCGATCGTGAGGGCAGAACGGTAGAGTCCGGTGGCGGGTTCGGCGGCGGGTTCGGCAGCGGGCGGTTGTCGGACCCGCCGTGTGCGGCGGCGGTGTTGGTTGCGCTGCCGGGTGCGGGGGCTCGCCGGCGACTTGAGCGCGACGACAGGCGGGCTGCGACAGCGCCGGGCGAACGCCGGGTGCCGCTGGTGCGCAATCGGCTCGGGCGGTGCAAGCCGCTCGGGTCGCTACCGTTCGGGCAGGTTCACAGCGGTGTATTCTGTTCGCGCGCGGTTTTTGGCATCTTCGCGCAGATGAATGTACTTGTACAGCGTGCTCAGGCTTAAGCCGCATTCTTTTGCTATTTCTGCCACGGAAGATTTTCTCATGTCGTACTTGTAGAGCGCCCGCTCGATAGACGCTGCGTTTTTCAAGGGCCGTCCGCCTTGCCGTCCGCGAGGACGCACGATGTCGTGTTCACGCGGTTCGGGTATGCGCAGTATCTCGCGCCAGTTCTCGGGAAAGCCTATGGGTCCCAGGTCAACGGTTGTGTAAGTGTCAACAATGCGTCCCAACTCTTGGCGCAGCAGGTCGCATCGAGCGGGATCAAGCGATTCGTGTAGGCGGAATAGCACGATGAACGTAGGGAACAAGCGTGCGGCATCGACCCCCGAGTGCTCTCTGAACATGCGCGGCTTAATGCAGAACAATCTGTTGTAAAGTCGGTCGTGGTGTGCGCATACGTTTCTGATCTGCGTAAGGTAGCGCAGCCAGTTCTTCAGATAGGTCCAGGGAATGTTGAATATCGACGCTGCTTCGGCTGCAATGTTGGCATCGGCCAGATTTCCGTAGATTTTCGACAAAGTGCCAAGCGAGGTATTCTCTATTTCGCTCCATGCCGCCAGTTCTCCATATTTCCTCATATCAAGGAGAACAAGAGTTTTTTTCGAGGCAATAGCCTGTTTTGTCTCTTTTTTGAGGCTTTCTTGCAACCTTTCGAAGGCATTCTGGTTAAGGAACGCTTCAGGGACATGCAGGGCGCGGCTACCGTAATGGCATGCTAGCTTTGTGGACAATTGCGATCGGAGGCATATTTCGATTGGCGCGATAGCAGCAAAGAGATATTGAGACAGTTCGCTATCGAACGATTCGATTTGCAGGATGTCATCGAGCTTAGTGCCAGGTGGGAAGCGCTCGTTCTTTTCAAGGGTCATCCAGTAACCGTGCAGACGGTAGTAGCCCTTCGTCTCAAGCACGGTAACCAGATCCTCTTTTGATTCGACGACAAGACCTTTGTCGATCAGGATATCTGCAAGTTGTGATGTTGAAAGCGGATTTTTGAGCGGAAAAAAGCACGACCCCGCCTGGTCCGCTTCACTGTCATGAGCAGGAGAGGCGTGCGGGGTACTGTTATCGTTTATTATAGCGTTGTGTTCGTTCATGTCAAGCACCTTATTTCGAAAATCGTTCTGAAAAAGTAAACGAAATATGATTTCGAAATATAGCAGAATAC
>CAKTVK010000139.1 GCA_934623455.1 uncultured Eggerthellaceae bacterium
CTTGTAGTTTCGCATTCGATACGAAATAGGAAAGGAACTCTTTCATGGAGGAAAGACCGAAAAGTGGCCTGGAAGCCTTGATGGCAGCGCTGGGCGGCTCTGGGTTCAACGTCGATGGCTTTGGCGGAACCCAGAACGCGAAAAGCGCCGAAGATGAAATTGCCGAAGAGGTGGACTCCGTTTTCTCTGGCAGCAATGGGGAAGGGACAGCCGGCGGACGGCAGCGCAAGTCCGGAAACGGCGGCGGTGCGATGCCGAAGGTGCATTTCATTGAAGACATGGCCGAATGGAGCAAGAAGCGCCTGGTAATTGCTGCAATTGTTGCTATTTTGGCATTAGCGGCGGCGTACTGGTGGTTCCATCCGCCCATCAATATCCACAGCATTGACACGTGGTTTGTGGTTCTTATCATCGTGGCGTTTCTGTGGGCGTTCATGCGCGTGCGTTCGCGCAATTTCAGCAAGGGAACGAAGAAAGTGGAGCGCAATCCCGGCAAAGCGAAGGCACTGAAAATCGCATCGTTTATCCCGGTTGCGGTGGTTGTGGTGTTCTTGCTGGGCTCGGTGATGTCGCTTTCGCTGTTTCCGGGCAATGCGGAAAAGTATTCCAGCATTCTGACCATCCAGAACGAGGACTTCACGGAAGACATCAAGGAAGTCAACTACTCCGAGATTCCCATTATCGACCGCTCCACGGCCGAGCTTTTGGGCAACAAGGAGATGGGCACCATTCCTTCGTACGTGAGCCAGTTCGAGATTGACCCGCTGTACAGCCAGATCAACTACAAGGGAACGCCGGTGCGCGTGAGCCCGCTGGGGTACGCCGACCTGTTCAAGTGGCTGTCGAACCGCTCCGAGGGCTTGCCTGCCTACGCGCTGGTTGACATGACCACGCAGGATGCGCAGATTGTGAGCTTGCCCGAAGGCGAGGGCGTGAAGTACTCTGCTTCCGAGCCGCTGGCGCGCAACATTGACCGTTATATACAGCTAAAGTACCCGTTCTACATGTTCGACGAGAAGTCGTTCGAGATTGACGAAGACGGTCATCCGTGGTGGATTTGTCCTGTTCAGACCCGTACGATTGGCCTGTTTGGCGGCACTACCATCAACCGTGTTATCCTGTGCGATGCCGTAACGGGCGAGTGCCAGGACCTCTCGATCGATGAGGTTCCCCAGTGGGTTGACCGCGCATATCCAGCTGAGCTGCTTATCCAGCAGTACAACTGGTACGGTTCGCTGAACAACGGCTGGTTCAACTCGTGGTTGGGTCAGTCGGGCGTTGTGCAAACCACGCCGGGTAACTCTTCCCAGCTGGGTTATAACTACCTGGCGAAAGACGATGACGTGTGGGTATACACGGGCGTGACTTCGGTGACTTCTGATAGCTCCATCATCGGCTTCGTGCTTATCAACCAGCGCACGCAAGAGACGCACTTCTATTCGGTGGCGGGTGCCACGGAAACATCGGCCATGAGCTCGGCGGAAGGCCAGGTCCAGAACTTGCGTTACACGGCGACCTTCCCCATTTTGATCAATGTGGCGGATCAGCCGACATACTTCATGGCACTGAAAGATGGCGAAGGCTTGGTAAAGAAATTTGCCATGGTTGACATCAAGAGCTACCAGATTGTTGCCATTGGCGACACGGTGGCTGACTGCCAGGCAAACTACATGACGCTTTTGGCAACGAACGGCATTGACGTGTCGTCTTCGCAGGAAGTGATTGTGGGCAAGCCGGCTAGCGGAACCATTGCCAAGATGGTGCCGATTGTCATCGACGGCAACACGCATTATTACGTCACGCTCGACGGCTCCAAGGCAATGTATGATTTCTCGGTTGCCGCACTTCCGGAAATCATTTTGTTCGAAGCGGGTGATTCTGTGACGTTTACTTATGCGGAAGGGTCGTCGCCGTTTGTGGTGCAGACTATCGGGTAAACTGTAGCACGGCAGATTTTATGCGCTGCGCATCGCTGGAAATCCGGCGGTGCGCTGCGTTGCGTTAAAGAGCGGTGCGCGTGTGGGCGATTTTCGTCGTGCGAACGAGTGGAGGCTTTCGCTTGCTCCTGCATCTAAGCAGGCGACGGGCGTGTTGCTTCTGCGTGTGCGGCAGATTCGTCGCGCTGCGCAAGCGATACATGGTAGGAATGCGAGGAAGAACGATTTCATGGAACAGTATGTCACCGAAAGCGATGTGCGCCGCATTGCGGAATACGCGCGCATTGGCTTGACGGAAGAGGAAGTGGCCTCTTCGACCGTTGATCTGAACAGCATCATTGATACGCTGCAGCCCATTATGCAGTACGATCTGCAGGGCGTTGAGCCCACGTTTCACCCGATTGGAAGCTTGTCGAATGTCATGCGCGAAGACGTGGAAGGCGAAAGCTTCACGCAGGATGTTGCGCTGTCGAACGCTCCGGCGCGCCAGGATGGCTGCTTTCTGATTCCTTCCATTTTGGGCGAAGGGGGCGATTGCTAATGACCGATTTCGCTTTGATGGACATCGCCTCGATTCAGGCGGGCTTGCGCGCTAAAGAGTTCACGGCGCGCGAAGTGGCGGAAAATGCCCTGGAGCGTGTGAGCACTGTTGACCAGCAAATCCACGCTTTTCTGGAAACATGTCCTGACCTGGCATTTGCTGCAGCCGATCGCGTGGATGCTGCAATTGCAGAAGGCGATTTGTCCCGCGCCGGCCTGCTGGCGGGCGTGCCGGTGGCGTTCAAGGACAACATGAACTTGATTGGCACGCATACTACGTGCGCAAGCCGCATGCTGGAAAATTACGTTTCGCCGTACACGGCTACGTGCGTTGCGCGCATTATCGATCAGGGCGGCATTCCCTTGGGCAAGCTGAACATGGATGAGTTTGCGTTCGGTTCTTCCACGGAGACGTCTGCATTCGGTCATACGTGCAACCCGTGGGATCTTGGTCGCGTTCCTGGTGGCTCTTCGGGCGGTTCCGCGGCGGCCGTTGCTTCTGGTACGTGCACCATGACGCTTGGCTCCGACACGGGCGGATCTATCCGCCAGCCGGGCAGCTTCTGCGGCGTGGCAGCGGTCAAACCCACGTACGGCATGGTTTCCCGCTACGGCGTGGTGGCGTTCGGTAGCTCGCTTGATCAGGTAGGCCCGCTTACCCGTACCGTGCGCGATGCTGCATTGAGCCTGAATGCCCTGGTGGGACGCGATGTTTTGGATTGCACGAGCCAAGCGGTGGAAACCGATTTCACGGCCGTGCTTGACCAAGATGTTGCCGGCATGAAGATTGGCGTGGTGCCTGAGTTCATGGAAGCCGCTGGTCTTTCGGCTGAAGTCAAAGAGAAGGTCCAGGAAGCGCTTGGCAAGCTTGAGCAGGCAGGCGCGCAGCTGGTTGAGATCACGTTGCCGAACGTGCATGCCGCGATTTCCGCGTATTACGTGATTGCCCCGTGCGAGGCCTTCAGCAACTTGGCGCGCTTCGATTCTGTGCGCTACGGTTATTGCGATCCGGGTCACCACGATTTGGGCGGCCAGTACGAAGCGAGTCGTTCTGCGGGCTTTGGCGCCGAGGCACGTCGCCGCATCATGTTGGGAAGCTACCTGCTTTCCTCGGGCGTGTACGACAAGTATTATTACCCCGCGCAGCAGGTGCGCACGCTTATCACGCAGGATTACCAGAAAGCGTTTGAGCAGGTCGATTGCATTGTTGCGCCGGCGGCTCCCAGCACGGCGTTCAAGTTCGGCGAGATTTCCGATCCAACGACCATGTATCTTTCCGATATGTATACCATCTCTATCAACATTGCGGGCAATGGCGGCATGAACATGCCCATTGGTTTGGGTGCGCAATCGCAGTTGCCCGTGGGCGCGCAGATTATCGCGCCGGCCTTCAAGGATGAGAACATGATTCGCGTTGCCGCCGCGCTTGAGCGCATGTACGGAAGCGCTCCGGTGGCGCCTGCCTTTGCCGACGATGCCCTGAAAGGGGGTGCATGCTAAATGAAGAAGCTCGAAGAAGTCCTGCAGGACTGGGAAGCCGTTATTGGTCTGGAAATCCACGCAGAGCTGACTACGCTTACCACCAAGATGTTCTGCGGCTGCAAGCTGGAGTTTGGTGCCGAGCCGAACACGCACACGTGCCCCGTTTGCCTGGGTTTGCCGGGTGCCTTGCCTGTGCCGAACAAAGCTGCTATTGAGAGCATTGTTCTGGCTGGTCTGGCAACGAACTGCGATATTGAGAAGCATTCCATGTTCTATCGCAAGAACTACATGTATCCCGACATGGCGAAGAACTTCCAAACAACGCAGGGCCCCGTGGCTTTCTGCATGCGTGGCCACTTGGATTTAGCCGTGGATGGCCCTGCTGTAAAAGAGCGCGCTGATTTGGCAGGACTTGCTGTGGGCGAGTCGTGCGGCAACATCACGAAGACCGAAGACGGTTACGTAGCGCACGTGGGCATCACGCGCATCCACATGGAGGAAGACGCGGGTAAGATGGTCCA
>CAKTVK010000140.1 GCA_934623455.1 uncultured Eggerthellaceae bacterium
GCGCCGCAAATATCGCAGTTCTTCTTCTCGAATATCTTTCCAAAAAGTCCCATAGGAGTCTCCTTCCCCTTGTTGCTACCCGCTTTCACGGAGTATGATGCGCCCGTTGAACGGAAAAGGGAATGACCCTAAGGTCTCATCTGAGGCCGCGATATGCACCTTATGTCTCATTTATGGGAAAAAGAGAAGAAAAACGGGACAAAATGGCTCCAAAATGCAACGCAAAAAGGCGAAGCGAACAGCGAAGCGATGAAGCTACGGGGATAGCAATAACGTTGTGCGCGTTTGCGAACTGGAAGCAGCAATGAGTTGTTTTGCGGCGCAATAACACCGCTGCTTGTCTGCGAACCGCAAAACCCTTACGAGTGCATTTTCGGAACAATAAGCCCGCTGGAAACAGCGTGTACTGCCAAGCGTAAAATGTTGTCGTAGCCGGTTTTTGCCAGGATTTCGGAGATGTGCCGCTTCACGGTGCCTTCCGAAAGGAACAGCTCGTCCGATATCTCTTTGCGGGTTTTCGTCTCGCACACCATGCGCAGGATTTCAACTTCAACATCGGTGAGTGCGGCGGCATCGGAGAAAACGCTTTCCTGCGCGCGCGGGAACGTGCAATAGCCTTCCATGGTGGAGCGGATGATGCTCAGAAGTTCGCCTGTTCCCACGTTTTTATACACGAAGCTGTCCGCGCCCGCTTGGCGCGCCTGCTCGATGAACGTGATTTCCGGCATGCCCGTCATGATGATGACGCGCACGTCGGGCAGCGCTTCTTTGATGCGTTTAGCTGCGACAATGCCGCTTGAATCGTTTTCGGTGCACACATCAAGAAGGACGCAGTTCGCGTTATGCTTTTCCACAGCTGCCAGCGCGTCTTCGGCGTCTCCTAAAGTGGCAGCCACCTGCATGTCTTTTTGTAAGGAGATGGTGGTTGCAAGGGAATCGCGCAGCATCATTTGGTCTTCTACGATAACGATTCTAATCATAGCGCCGTGCTCCTTCTTCGTGCTTGTGATGTGCGCTCTCTATGATACCTGATTGCGCGGGCAGTGAGCGATTTGCACCGAGCGGTGCGCTTGCTTCAATGATGAACGGTTTAACCGAGACAACGCGCAGCGTTCCCTGAATTTCTTCCATGGCGGCGCGCATCAAGGGGAAGCCGCTGCCTTCGCGCATGTCTTCGCGGCCGTGTGCTCCATCGTTTTCAACGGTGAGCACCGCTTGTCCGTCTTTTTCCAAGAAGCGCACAATAACGCGTTTCGCACGCCCGTGTTTGGCGGCGTTCGTGGCAGCTTCGCGGATGATTTTCACGAAAGCGCTGGCCACCAGGGGGTTTTCGGGGAGCATCCCTTGCGTTTCAAGCGTGATGCCAATCAGGGAGAAGGCCGATTCCACGGAAGAAAGGTGCGCCACGCTTTCATCAACGGTGGGAATTTCTTCGGGCTCGGTCAAATCATCGATGATGTGACTCAAGAGTTCAGTTATCTGCGCCAAGTGCTTTTCGTCAAGGTCGTCGTCTTCCAGGTAGCGGTGCAAAATGGACAAGCGCTGCCCAATGGTGTCGTGCACGCGTGCTTTCATGTGCAGGATTGCTTCGTTGTGTGCCACCTGAGCAACGTTGGAAATGGATTTCGTGAGCTCGGCATTTGACGTTTCAAGCAAATGGTTCGTGTAGGCAAGCTGGGCGTTCAGCGCTTCTTGCTCGGTTACGTCAAGAGCTACCATGCGCCGGTATTCTTTCTTGCCCAAAATTACGCGGTCGCGTACAAAAAGACGCGTCTCATCAGGAGAAATTTGCAAGCGGATGCCTTCGGGAAGCAGCGCATCAAGGGGCGTTTCTCCTTTTTTGGCAATTCCTTCCAAGTCGTTCCACATGGTGCGCGTCTCGGTAAGATCCGTTGCGAATCCAAGTGAGGTCAGACACGAGCGCATGGTGTCATTCATGAAAAGGATACGGCCGTCGTCGCCCGCGCAGATAACGCCTTCGGGCAGGGTGTTAACGGCGCTTACCACCGAAAGATTCGTGACGGTTTGGGAGAACCCCTGCTTATCGGTTGCAAGACCGCTGGTCACGCGGAAGAACATATAGCACGCATCGGCGATGAGCAGGTACACGCTTGCCTCGCCAAGCTGTGCGGTAAGGGGTGGCGTGCAAAGCACCAGCAAAATGCATTCGATCGCGCGACAGCATTTTCTGCACTGGTTTTCTTCTTTTGCGAACAGGTAGGCGGCAATCAAGGCACCTGCTATGTTCACCCAGAGCAACATTTCAATGGGAATCGTTATTGCTTTCAAGCGAAGAATCGCAATGCCATAGCCGGCGTGAAGGGAATTCGCCGTTGCTGCGCCCATGACCAGGTGGAAGAATAAAAGCAGCTCATAGCACGCGCGGATCCAAGTGCCGCGGGTGTCGCGACGGCACATGATCAGCAACGCATGGAGCGCCTGCCCCGCGCAGAGCAGGAAAAATATGACGACAAGCAGAATTGCGGTGGGGAGTTTCGCGCCGAATAGGAAGCTCATAGACGTTAGGCCTCCTGTCCGACTATCAGGTCAAGCGATGCGCTTGCTTTCGAAATGGAAAGCGAGAACTCATCGCCACGTGCGGTTAAAGTATCGTGAAGTTCTTTGAGTGCTTCTTCGAAATGCGCGTTTAAGGCGCGATCCGCCTCAAGGGCGGCACGCATCTGCGCTTTGCCAGGCCCGGCATCGCGCACGAAGAGCATGAGGATGGGGGATTGCGCTGCGAATGCCGCTGCCGCGAAATCGTACAGGCAATCGTACAAGACGCTTACCGTTGTGGCGGGAAGAACTTGCGCCGTTTCAACAAGAGCGGCACAATCGATATTGAGAGAGCGCAGGTCAGACGCTGTTTCGTTGAAGACCAGCTCCAGGCGCTCGCGATTGAAATCGGGGTCGCTCTTCTCCGCAAGAATCAAGCCGCCCTTGCGCTTGCAGTAAGCTACCAGCAGCTTCACTTCCATCAGACTCTCGCGGCGTGCCTCGCGTGAAGCCGTGTCGTTTTCCTGGGGAAGGTCGTCCAGCAGCTCTTTAATGCGTCGCGTTTTGCTTGAAAGCGACCGCTCGATTTCCTCGAAGAGTTCGCGGCTGCTTGTTTGTCGGTATAAGTTGCGTTTCACTTCGTGGTTGTGCGCGAGTATCGCGTTTGTTCGTCTGAGCGTTTCCTGCTGCTGGTACAGTTCTTCGCGTCGCTTGTCAATGGCCGAAGTGTCCTCGGCCAGAAGGGCGCAGCCACCCGTGATGGCGTAGAGCTTGTAGACGGTTGAAGGCACACGTGAGGTGCGGTACAGCGCCGTGCCCGCGTGGGGGACGGCAATTGTTTTGAGCGCCTGTTTGACTTCGGGCTTCAAAGGAAGCGCGCAGTTAGTTTGCATCACCACATCGCGATTAAGCGACAAGATTTTCAAATCGAACGGTAGCTTGGTGAAGAAGTACTCGTAACGTCTATACGAAGGGAATATTCCCAGGTCAAGAGATAATTCAAGAGAAACTACAATCAATGTTGTGCAGACTAGGGCAATGTTAGTGGAGAAAAGCGCGGTATTTCTGAGCACGTAGAGCGCGGTGTAAGCACCTCCAATGCCGACAATGACCAGGAGCGGCGCGAAGGCGCTGTGTAACTGGCGGCGCGCGGCGGGAACAGCCACTGCGAAAAAGCATATGTATTGTGCAACTTGCAGCACAATGGCTACCCAATAGGCCCAGTTGTACGTGTAATGCCCGCTCCAGTGGGGGTCGGCGAAGTCAAACGCGAACGCGAAATGGTGGAAGTTGTTGGTAAGTATCACCAGCACAATCGCTGCATCCAAGATGAAGGCGGCAATCAGCAGATTGCGGCAAAGGGGCTTTCCGTCAATGGCTGCCGCGCGGCACGCGCTTGCCATGATGAGCGCAGGAATAAACTGCATGGGAATATAGTACATGTACCACAGCACGGCAGAGATGCGATCATGTTCAACGGGGTAGCGTACCAGAACAACAAGCAACCAGAACAGAAGCAAGGCAGATATAAGGGTGATGTTTCTCTTGATTATAGCGTCTGAACAGCGCAAATAGACACTGAAACACCATGCGGTAACCGCGGCACCCGAAAGAATCATCAGGCCCGATGTGTTCGAAGGGCCCGTGCCAATGTAGCCATCGGGAAGTAGTGCCATTCCGGGAAGCAGCTCGGCAATCACCAGGATGGCTGCAAGAACGCAGGCCAGGCCGGCGCATATGGTGCGCGTTCGCTTCAGGGCGGATTGGTCTGCGGGTTGCCTGTTCACGTTGGGGTCCGTTCTGTGCTGCTCGGAGGCGCAGGATGACCTGCCTGCCGGCTTTTTCTTTCGTTTCAGTATATCGTGAACGGGCGTTTAGGGTGGAGGTGAACGGGGAGAAAAGTTGCCTGGCACTGAAGAAAGAAAAAGCCCGGGGCGTGGATGCCTCGGGCTTCTGTTTCAATCAACAGCGTTTCGCTCAACG
>CAKTVK010000141.1 GCA_934623455.1 uncultured Eggerthellaceae bacterium
TCGAGAAGACCCTCGACTACGTAAAGGCGCACTTCTCCGACCCCCAATACGGCGAGTGGTACGGCTACCTGCGCCGCGACGGCCTGCCCACCATGCCTTCCACCAAGGGCTCCACCTTCAAGGGCCCCTTCCACGTGCCGCGCGCACTGTGCATGACCGAGCAAGTTTTGACCGAAATGATTGGAGACTAATACATGAACTACCTGGGCATCGAATACGACATTAAGAACAAACCCGTGCTTGACCAGGGATTTATTCCTTTTGGCGTATGGATGAAGGAGTATCTGAAGGAAGCGAAAACGCCGATTAAGATCGCCGTCGAGCGCGAAGACGGCCTGATTTCCGTGCGCGAAAGCGCCATTCGCGGCGGCGAATTTGCCGAAGCCGACTACCGCTTCGTAGAGCGCCTGGTGAAGTTCGAGCTGTGGAGCATCGGCGGCTTCCGCGTATACCTGTGCGGCTGCGACGATATTGCCGCAAAGCTGGCCACCGTTTACAGCCCCGCGGGCGAGCGCGCGTTTGACCACGGCTTTGTGGACGACCTGTACGAGAAGAACCTGGAAATCATCGCCGTTTCCGAAAGCGATTTCCCCGCCGCAAATGAAGCCCCGAAGGCCATTGGCGGTCACACCGACGGCTGCCGCATTGGCTTTGACGCAGGCGGCTCCGACCGCAAAGTTTCCGCAGTCATCGACGGTGAATCCGTGTACTCCGAGGAAGTTGTTTGGTTCCCCAAGGTCACCGAAGACCCCACGTACCATTTCGAAGAGATTGTGACTGCATTCAAGACCGCTGCTTCCAAAATGCCGCGCGTTGACTGCATTGGTGTTTCATCCGCCGGCGACTATGTGAACAACCAGCCCATGGTTGCTTCGCTGTTCATCAAGGTGCCGCGCGAGCGCCGCGAAGAAGTGAAGTCCATCTACACCCGCGCTGCTGCCGAGATGGGCAACGTGCCGCTGGTTGTTGCAAACGACGGCGACGTTGCCGCGCTTGCCGGCTTCATGGGCACCAAGGAAGGCGAAATCCTGGGCATTGCCATGGGCACTTCCGAAGCCGTTGGCTACGTGAACGCCGATGGTTACGTGCTGGGCTGGATCAACGAGCTTGCGTTCGCACCCGTTGACCTGTCTGAAAACGCCATGCAGGACGAATGGTCCGGCGACTTTGGCGTGGGCTGCAAGTACTTCAGCCAGGACGCCGTTATCAAGCTGGCACCCGCCGCAGGCATTGAGCTTGACCCCGAACTTTCCCCTGCTGAGAAGCTGAAAGTTGTTCAGGCAAAAGTGAACGAAGGTCACGAAGGCGCGCTGGACATCTTCCGCTCCATTGGTTCGTACCTGGCCTACACCACCGTGCTTTACAGCCAGTTCTACAGCATCAAGACCATGATGATCATGGGTCGCGTTGCTTCCGGCATTGGTGGCGACCTGATTATCAGCGAGTGCAACCGCATTCTGGGCGAAGAGTTCCCCGAGCTGGCCGCTCAAGTGAACGTGACGCTGCCCGACGAGATGATGCGCCGCGTTGGCCAGTCCGTTGCTGCCGCCTCCCTGCCCGCGCTGGCATAGAGCACGACACGCGAACGATCCCACACGCGCATAGGCGCAGGCGCAAATAAGACGCGCTATCGACAAAACCCGCTAAGTGATCTGGTCACTTAGCGGGTTTTCATTTTCGGAATCGGATGAATATCATTAGCCGAACAGCGGACGCTCATGCATCAAGAAACGCTCCACGGATAGATTGCGCGATCCAACAACCAAGGGCTGCGCCGACGGGTTCCTTCTGCAAAACTCCGCGATTCCCGTTGGCTTCACGCGGCCGCTTTTTACCTCAATCGCAATGATATCCGTGCCACTTTGAATCACGTAATCAACTTCTTGGGATCCATCACGCCACCAGTACACGTCGAAACCTTCCTTTTGCCCCCAGGCAAGAAGCGATGCACCTACCGCCGTTTCCACCAAATGACCTCGTTGGGAAGGGTCTTTCATCAAGTCAGAAGCGTTTCGCCAGGTCGCATACATGAGCGACGGGTCATGGACCAGCAAACGTGGCGAGCTTGACTTGCTTTTGATTTGCTTCGCGTCAAACTTTTGCAATCCGCTCATCATGCCGGCGCCTGCCAGCAAATCAAGGTAATTCTTGATTGTTTCGGTATTTCCCTTATCGTCAAGCTGTCCAAGAAGCTTTCGATACGAAATCTCTTGAGCCGAATGCTGCGCACCCAGCTCGAATAACGCCCTCATCAGAGCAGGTTTCCGAACGCGCTCCATTTGGAGGATATCTTTAGAAATGGTAGCTTCAATGATGGAATCGCGCATGTAATCTTTCCATCGTTTCGGATTGTCTTTCAGACGCGCTGCACCAGGATACCCGCCAAACATGAGATAGTCATCGAGCGCATATCCAAACGCCCTGCTCATTTCACTTAAATCCCAATGCGTTGAACGGATTATCTCGTGGCGTCCCATAAGCGATTCGCTCACGCCGGCGCTCAGAAGAAGGCTGGAAGACCCCGATAGAACCACTTTAAGGTCCAATTCGTCCCACGAATCCTCATCCCAAAGACGCTTGACGGTTTCCGACCAGCCGCTTGCTTTCTGAATTTCATCAATGAACAAAACCGCAGGTCCTTGCTGGGCAAGAGCGCGCGCCTGCATCCATTCAACCTCAAGCTGCTCAGGGCTTATAGCCTGAGGCGAATCAGCAGAGAAGACATGAGCAGGAAGACCCGTTTCTTTGAGCGCTTGCCTAATGGCGGTAGTTTTTCCCGTTTGCCGGGGGCCAAGGACTATTTGAATGAATGAGCGCGGTTCGCGCAAGCGTTGCTCAAGCTCGAACGATATGTCTCTTCTGAATTCCATAGCAAACCATCAATCTACAAGGGAAAATGCATTTTTTCTTTATGTAAACCTCGCAAATATTATACATAAACCTCGCAAATTATTGTTGCTAACCTCGCATTTTTTATACATAAACCTCGCAAAATTTATTGACAAACCTATCAAATTTGAAGGACTACCTCGCAAATTTTACGTTTGCACCTCGCATTCTCACCCGTTCGAACGCAAAAAAGGCTGCGGGATAGCCCCACAGCCTTGTCTTACCTGTTGCGCTCGCAAGCAAATGAAGCTACAACTCGCGGCCACGCAAGATAACGCGCTCAACCGTTACCGTCTCGGGGTCAAGAATCACACAGTCCGCAATTTTACCTGCGGAAATGGAGCCGCGCTCATCAGCAACACCCATCGCGATAGCAGGGTTCAACGTTGCTGCGCGCAGAGCATCCGCCAGCGGGATTTCCATTTGCGTCACAGCCGTTTTCACGCACAGCGCTAAATTCGTTACCGAACCCGCAATCGTGCCATCATGCAGCGTTGCCAAGTTGCCGCGCACGGTTACCGCCTGGCCACCCAGCGCATATTCGCCATCGGGCATGCCGGCAGCTTCCATGGTGTCGCTGATCAACAACATGCGCTCTGCTCCAAAAATCTTGAACGCAAGACGCACCATCGACGGATGAATGTGCACGCCATCAGCGATAATCTCTGCGAACACGTCTTCGCAATCTGCCGCAGCAGCAATGGGGCCCGGGGCACGATGCGCCAAACCAGGCATGGCGTTATACAAATGCGTCAACTGGCGAGCACCCGCATCAAACGCAGCCATGGCATCGTCGTACGTTGCGCACATGTGAGCCAACGACACGCGCGTGCAGCCCTTTACCGCCTTGATGAATTCGAGTGCACCCGGCTCTTCGGGAGCAATGTCAACAAGTTTTACCAGGCCATGGGCGCGTTCTTGCAAGCGCATGAACATCTCAACATTCGGCTCCTGCACGTATGCGGGGTTTTGCGCACCCACCTTGGACGGGGAAATGAACGGACCCTCCATGTTCAAGCCCAGAAGCATTGCCTCGTTGTCCGCCGGCGCAAACGCTGCAGCAACATCGCAAATGCCGCCCAGCTTTTCCTCGGGGAACGTCATCGTAGCAGGGCAAATAGCCGTAATGCCTTGCGACGCTTCATACTCCGCCATATTATGGAATGACTCGTCGGTGCCATCGCACGCATCATGGCCGATGCATGCATGAAAATGCACGTCAATCATACCAGGAGCAACAACTTTGCCCGCCGCATCAAGCACTGCGCCATCATCTACATACGATGCCTCGTCTACAAAAACACCGCCGTTCACGTAAACGGTCTTCTCTTCAAAACCGCAACCCGTAAACACGTTGCCGTTAATGATTTTCACGGAAACCTCCTTTTATTTCTCATAAACGTGCGGCAAACCCCGCTTTCTATCAGGACTTTTGCCGCTGGAAACACGTCAGCCCGAGCAAAACGCTGCCCGGGCTGAACGCGACAATCAATAATCCG
>CAKTVK010000142.1 GCA_934623455.1 uncultured Eggerthellaceae bacterium
GGGTATATGAGCCAAGGTGCTCTGTTATACGAAAGGAGAAAGGAATGAAGAAAACAAAGGTTTTGGCATGCGCTCTTGCGGTGGCGCTTGCGCTGGGAGCGGGGTGTCTTGCGGCGGGCTGCAGCAGCTCGGCAGCAAGCTCGAAAGATGCGGCTTCGTCATCTGCATCGGCAAGCGCGGAAACGCGCGCCTTCACCGACTCGCTTGGCAGGCAAGTTGAAATTCCCGCTAACATCACGAAAGTGGTTCCTTCGGGTCATACCGCAAATCAGGTGCTTTTGACGTTTGCGCCCGACTTGATGGTGGGCATTTCGCAAGAACTTACCGACGAACAGGCAAAATACATTGGCTCGCAGTATCAGGGCCTTCCCGTTTTGGGCGCCATTTTTGGCAACAAGGGCGACTTGAATAAAGAAGCCGTGGCTGCAACGGGTGCGCAGCTGCTCATTGACTGGGGCGAGGCCAAGAAGGGCATGGCGGAAGATTTGGACAATCTGCAGCAGCAGCTGAACATTCCGTGCGTGCATATCGAGGCCACGCTTGCCACGTACGATGAGGCGTATGCCATGCTGGGCGAGCTGCTGAACATGCCGGAGCGCGGCAAGCAGCTGGGTGATTACTGTGCTAACGCGTACCAAGAGGTTGAGCAGGCCATGAGTACCATCCCCGAAGATCAGCGCGTGCGCGTGGCGTATCTGGTGGGTGAGTCCGGCCTTGCCGCCATTGCGAAGGGTTCGTACCAGGGCACGATTTTGGACATGTGCGCCACGAATGTGGTTGAAGTGGAGAAAGCTTCGGGTTCGGGCTTGGGAAACGAAATCAGCCTTGAGCAGATTTCTCTGTGGAATCCCGACATGATCATCTTTGGCCCCACGAGCATCTACGACACCGTTGCCGCTGATGAGACGTGGGCTCAAATTTCCGCCATCGCGAACGACAACTACTATCAGGTTCCCAGCGACCCCTACATTTGGCTGAACAATCCGCCCACGGTGAACCAGATCATGGGCCTGCAGTGGTTCCCGCGCTTGTGCTATCCGCAGGCATTCTCGACCGATATGAAGACCGCGGTAACGAGTTACTACAAGACGTTCTACAACTACCAGCTCACCGACGCCGAGTATGACCAGCTCACGGCGAAGGCGGTTGCGAAATAGGAACGCGCGCTTGAGATAAGCGGGCTGTGCGAATGCGAAGGGCGGGAAGCTGGCGTGCTTCTCGCCCTTTTTGCATTGCCGTTCTTTTCGTCCCTTCGCCTGCTCTTTAATTTTGTCTCGATGATAAAAATGACCCACTTTTCTGCGGATTTTTGTCTTCGTTTTCCTGATCTTTCAGCGTTTTCCCAGGTCGTGAAAAAGTAAGCCGTGGCAAACCCACAGAAAAGTACCCCATTTTTATCACGACGCGCGGCGCGAAGACAGCTGATGGCAGAGAAGCCGCGCGGGGGTCAATCCCTGCACGGCTTAGAACACGCGGTTTTTAAGCGGCTGACCAGCAATGAACCGGCGAATGTTTTCGCAGGTCAAATCACAGATATGCTGTTCGGTTTCTGGCAAACGTCCGAAAGCTCCGCCTGAGCAGTGTGGCGTTATCAGGCAGCGCTCTTGCTGCCACAAGGGGTGTTTTTCCGGAAGCGGTTCGGGATCGGTGACATCAAGTGCGGCGCCGCGCAGCTGACCTGCGCAAAGTGCAGCATCGAGTGCCAGGCAATCAACGAAATTACCGCGACCGACGTTCACCAGTGCAGCACTTGGCTTGCACAACGCTAAGCGGCGCGCGTCGAAGTAGCCAGCGGTGGCATCGTTGTTGGGAATGGCGCCGATAATGACATCGGCTCGGGGAATGAATTGTTCGGCCGCATCAAGCGTGCAGAGTTTGTCGAAATACGGGCGCTTTGCCTCGGTCGAACGGCATACGCCAATGATATGCGCATCGAAGCCCGCAAAGCGCTTTGCGCAATGGCTTCCAATGTCTCCCGCACCGAAGATAAGCACGGTTGCGCCTTCGAGCGTTTCGATTCCTCCCAAGTCATGCCACTGTTCGCTTGCCTGATGCTTCGCGTAACGCCCCAGGTTCTGGCAAATGGAAAGCGCCTGACCCAGCGCGTATTGCGAGATAGTGTGCCCGTAGCTTCCCACGGCGTTCGTCAACTGCACGCCCGCGGGGAACGGCTTGCCGCTGCGCGTGTACTTATCGGTTCCGGCCCAGGTCATCTGCACCCATTTCACGGTGTTGCTTGCGGCAATGTCTTCCACTTCGGGCTCGCCAACAATGGCTGTTGCGGTGGCAAGCGCTTCGGTGGCTTCTGTACCTGAAAGCCCTTGGGGAAACTGACGCACGACCAGTTGATTGCTCGCCGCCGCGCGAATCTGCTTCATATGGTGTTCTTTGAACGGTACCAAAATCAAGAGTTCTTTTTCCATGGGGTTCCCTTTCTGGGCTGTTTCGTGGGGTGCGCAATTGCTTGGCGCGTCGCATTTCTGTACAGTTTTTCGCTGATGAATGGTAACATACCTACGAAATTGAGAGCGCATGGCGCGGCAATCAGCGAAATACCAGCAAATATCTAGGATTAAAGGATGGCGTATGAAGCTTCGTCTGGACAAATATTTAGCGGACATGGGGCTGGGTTCGCGCACGGAAGTGAAGGAGCTCGTTCGCAGCGGCCAGATTTACGTGAACGGGTGGCGCGTGCGCAAAGCTGATATCAAGGTGGACACGGAAACCGATGTCGTGGAGCGCAATCACGAGCCTATTATCTATGCGCCGTTCGAGTATTGGATGCTGAACAAGCCGGCAGGTGTGGTGTCTGCAACGCGCGATGATGGTTCGGAAACCGTTGTTGAGCTGGTGGAAGGCCGCGCACGCAAGGATTTATTCCCTGTGGGGCGCCTGGATAAAGACACGGTTGGCTTGCTTCTTATCACGAACGATGGCCAGCTGGCGCATAGGCTTTTAGCACCGGGAAAGCACGTGGACAAAGTGTATTATGCGCGCCTTGATTACGATGCGTCGACAGAGGATGTTCAGGCATTTGCCGATGGCCTTGATATCGGCGACGATAAGCCCACGTTGCCGGCTCAGTTGGAGATTCCCTGCGAAGAGCATGCGAACGAAGTGCTGGTTACGCTTCATGAGGGACGCTATCATCAGGTGAAACGTATGTTTGAGGCACGCGGGAACAAAGTTGCGTACCTCAAGCGCGTCTCCATGGGCGCCCTGGTGCTTGACCCCGCACTTGCGGAAGGCGAGAGCCGTCGTCTTACGGAAGAAGAGCTGGCGGCGCTCAGGTAGGGGTGCGGCGATCGCGCGGTTTTAGTGCTGCGTGGCGTCTGCGGCGCTGTACCTGGTTGCGACGCGCAGGTGCAGCGCGGCGATTGTGTCTGCCGTGGCTGCTCCGTCCCGCCTGTTGCGTCCGACGCGTCCGCGGGTGCGCTGCGGGGATGCCTACGCCATGCGGGCGATGCGGCACATGAAGAAGCCCTCGTACAGCTCGGTGGGGCAAACGGTCACAGCACCTTCGATGGCGGATGACAGCAACGGCACGCCTTGTTGCGCAAGCGTGTCCGTATCCAGTGCGTCAATAATGTAGCGGCCTTTCTTTGCTGCTTTCTTCAAGACAGCGGAAACAATATCTTCGTTTTCTCGCTTGAGCACCGAGCATGTAGAGTACAGCACCACGCCGCCCGGTTTCACAATTTCGAGCGCTTTTGCCAGCAGCGCCGCTTGCTTCTTGCAGGAGTCTTTTACGAGTGCTTCGGAGAACCGTTTTCCCAGTTTGGGATCGTGAATGCTCAGCGTACCCGACCCCGAACACGGTGCGTCCAAAAGTACGCGATCGAACGAGAAGAAGCTGTCAAGGCGTCGTGCGTCCTGGCGCATGATAGCAACGTTTTCCGCGCCTTGTTTACGTAGATTGAACTCCAATTTGTCGGCGCGCACAGCGTTTTGCTCACAGGCTGCGATGTGCGCCGAGCCCTGCAAAAGCGCGGCAAGCTGCGTGGTTTTTCCGCCTGGGGCTGCGCACATGTCAAGCACTTCGGTGCCCGCGCTCAGGCGCATGAACAGCGGTGGCAACATGGACGAAAGGCTTTGCACGTAGACAAGCCCTTCTTTGATAAGCATGCTATCCCACAAGCTTGCGTTGGGGTTTTCGCCCAAAATGAACGCGTCATGATACCAATCAACGCCCCGATAAGAAAAGCCTTCGGCGGAAAGCTGAGCTGCAACCTGGTCTTTTGTTGCTCGCAACGTGTTTGCGCGCAACGTGGTGGGACGCGTTTGAGCGTAGCCGTTCAAGATGCAATCGGCAGCGGCGTTGTACGTTGCGC
>CAKTVK010000143.1 GCA_934623455.1 uncultured Eggerthellaceae bacterium
CCTTCCGTTCCTCGGATTTCCCCCTAGTGCTTACCGTTTAACTTCCCGTTTTCCAGGTTCAATTTCGCCGAAAAATGGTATAGATATCTGTATTTTCTATGCTACTGGTGTTTGCTGGTCAGACAGATGCGTGGCCTATGAGAATAATACAGGAATGCACTGCGCACTTGAGACGCTTAAAGCAAACAGAAGGGAAGACCGTCATGAGCGAGATTAAGCACATCAAGAGGGTCCTTGTTGCCAACCGAGGCGAGATTGCGATTCGCATCATTCGCGCTTGCAAAGAGTTGGGCATCAGAACCATCGCGATTTATTCGGAGGAGGACAAGACTGCCCTGTTCCGAACAAAGGCCGATGAAGCGTACCAGATTGGCAAGGGAAAGGCTCCCGTTGCCGCGTATCTTGCTATCGATGAGATCATTGCTCTGGCAAAGGCGAAAGGCGCTGACGCAATTCATCCTGGCTATGGTTTCTTGTCTGAGAATCCCGATTTCGCGCAGGCATGCGAAAGCGCGGGCATTGAGTTCATTGGCCCCACTTCGCATATGATGAACCAGCTAGGCGATAAGATTCAGTCGAAAATTGTTGCCGACGAAGTGGGCGTTCCCACCATTCCGGGTGTTGAGAAGGCTATCGAAAGCGATCAGGAAGCTATCGATTTCGCAAACAAATGCGGTTACCCCATTATTCTGAAGGCAGCTGCAGGCGGCGGCGGACGCGGCATGCGCGTTGTGCGCGACCAGGCCAACTTGCTCAATGAATATCACACCGCAAAGAGCGAAGCGGCAAAAGCGTTCGGCAACGACGACATTTTCATTGAGAAATACATCGAGAACCCCAAGCACATTGAGGTTCAGATTCTGGGCGACAAATACGGCAACATCGTGCATCTTTTTGAGCGCGACTGCTCCATTCAGCGTCGTCACCAGAAGGTTATCGAGTTCACGCCTTCTTTGTGCCTGACCGATGAGCAGCGCCAGTCTATCTGCGAAGATGCTCTGAAAATCGCGCGCTTCGTGAACTATCGCAGCGCGGGTACCGTGGAGTTCTTGCTGGACAAAGACGGCAACCATTACTTCATTGAGATGAATCCGCGTATTCAGGTAGAGCACACCGTGACCGAATGCGTTACGGGCATCGACATCGTGCAAGACCAGATTCTTATTGCGCAAGGCTATGCGCTTGACTCCGATGAGATCAACATTCCTTCGCAGGAAAGCATTTCGGTGCGCGGTTATGCCATTCAGTGCCGCATTACCACGGAAGATCCTGCTATGGGCTTCATTCCCGACACGGGCTTTTTGGAGCTGTATCGCACTGCTTCTGGCAATGGTATTCGTTTGGACGGCGGCAACGGCTTCACCGGTTCCACCATTTCGCCGTATTACGACAGCTTGCTGGTAAAGGTGTCTGCTTACGCTAACCGCTTTGACGATGCCCGTCGCAAGGCCATTCGCGCATTGGAAGAAGCCGAGATCAAGGGCATCAAAACGAACACGGCGTTCCTTTTGAACGTGCTCAATCACCCCACGTTCATTGCGGGCAACTGCGACACGGGCTTCATTGAGGCCAACCCTGAGCTTACGACCATTCGCCCGATGATTGACCGCGAAGTCAAGGTGCTCAACCACATTGGTAACGTGGTGGTCAACCAGACGCATGGCAAGAAGCCGAACTTCAACGTGCCCACGTACCCTGAGATTCCGAAAGAGACCATTGCTTCTCTGAGCGGCACCAAGCAGATGCTTGACGAGCATGGCCCCGAGTACGTGTCGAAATGGGTGCTTGACCAGAAGAAACTGCTTATCACCGATACCACCATGCGTGATGCGCATCAGTCCCTTATGGCCACGCGCATGAGGACCGTCGACATGGTGAAGATCGCTCCCGCGGTTGCGCTGTACGAGAAAGACGCGTTCTCGCTGGAAATGTGGGGCGGCGCAACGTTCGACACGGCGTATCGCTTCCTGAAGGAATCGCCGTGGCGTCGTTTGGAAATGCTGCGCGAGCTTATCCCCAACGTTGCATTCCAAATGCTGCTGCGCGGCGCGAATGCAGTGGGTTACAAGAACTACCCCGACAACGTGATTCGCGAGTTCGTGAAGCAGTCCGCGAAGGATGGCATTGACGTTTTCCGCGTGTTTGACTCGCTGAACTGGATTCCCGGTATGGAAGTCGCGTTGGACGAAGTGCTCAACCAAGGCAAAATCGCCGAGGCAACCATTTGCTACACGGGTGACATTCTGGATGCCAGCCGCGAGAAGTACAACCTGGATTACTACATTCGCATGGCGCGCGAGCTGGAGAAGCGCGGTGCGCACATCATTGGCATCAAGGACATGTCGGGTCTGTTGAAGCCGAATGCTGCTTATCGCTTGATTCGCGCCTTGAAGGACGAAATCGCACTGCCTATTCATTTGCATACGCATGATACCAGTGGTAATGGTGTGGCAACGTGCCTGATGGCTGCACAGGCTGGCGTTGATATCATTGATGCGGCCATTAGCAGCATGTCTGGTTTGACTTCGCAGCCTTCGCTGAACTCCATTATTGCCGCGCTTGAGCGCAGCGAGCGCGATACGGGCATTGACTTGGATGGCTTGCAGGTTATTGCCGATTACTGGTCAGATGTGCGTCCGGTGTACAAGAATTTCGAGTCCGATTTGCAGGCGGCGTCTGCGGAAATCTACAAGTACGAGATTCCAGGCGGTCAGTACACCAACCTGAAACCCCAGGTGGAGAGCTTTGGTTTGGGGCACAAGTTCCAAGAAGTCAAGGACATGTACAAGTCCGTCAACACAATGCTGGGCGATATTGTGAAGGTTACGCCTTCTTCTAAGGCGGTTGGCGACATGGCCATCTTCATGGTGCAAAACGACCTGACGCCCGAGAACATTTTGGAGAAGGGCAAAACGCTTGACTTCCCTGATTCCATTGTGTCGTTCTTCGAGGGCATGATGGGTCAGCCCGAAGGCGGATTCCCTGCTGATCTGCAGAAAGTTGTTTTGAAAGATCGCAAGCCCATTACGTGCCGTCCGGGTGAATTGCTTGATCCGGAAGACTTCGAGTACATTTCGAACGGGCTGTATGAGCACTTTGGCCTGGAGCCCGATATGCACCACATTATCAGCTACGCCATGTATCCCAAGGTTTATACGGATTACATGACCGCACTGAGCAAAGATGGTCGCTTCAGCATGATGGGCTCCGACGTGTTCTTCCATGGTCTGCGCGAAGGCGAGACGAGCGAAGTCATGCTGGAAGAAGGACGAATCCTGGTCATTCGCCTTGTTGAGATTCATGAGCCCGATAAGGAAGGCTACCGCGACGTTGATTTCGAAGTTGATGGAAATCGTCGCAGTGTGCGCATCAAAGACGATGCCGCGGCTGCTGTTGTTTCCGGTGCATCGCAGCGCATTGCCGACGAGAACAACGATATGGAAGTGGGCGCGAACATTCCGGGCAACATCGTGAAAGTGCTGGTGCGCGTAGGCGAAGTTGTTGAGGAAGGCCAGCCGATTGCCGTTATTGAGGCAATGAAGATGGAGACGAACATCATTGCCAAGGCCGCGGGCGAGATTGAAGAGATTTTTGTCAAGGCTGGCGACCAGGTTAAAGCTGGTCAGCTGATTGCTACGTTAAAGTAAGTATTGCCAGGTGCCCGAATGGGGCGTCTGCTGACGAAAGCCACCTGGGGCATGTTGCCACGGGCGGCTTTCGCTTTTTCGGACGAATGTTGCGGCGCGATTGCTGCTGATGCTTCGATTGGCGGCCGCTGACGGCGCGGCTGGCGCGATCGACGTGGAGGCTGCCGCAGGTGGCGCAGTGACTGCGAGTATGGGCGATTCGCGCGGTTGCGGCTGCTGGCGTGCTGTGTGGCTGCGACCAACGAACAAAAGGATATCTATGAGTGAGAGAGACATCATTTATGTGACGGGGCACAGGCATCCCGATACCGACTCGGTGGCGGCGGCGATTGCCTACGCCTTCTTCAAGAAGACCATGGGGCAGCGCGCGGTGGCTTGCCGTTTGGGCGCGCTAAACGCCGAATCGAAGTACCTGCTGGATCGTTTTGGCTTTTCGGAGCCGCTGCTTTTGACGGATGCGCGCGTGCGCATGGACGAGATAAAGCTTGATCCCGTTATGAGCATCGGGCAGGGTGCGACCATTCTTGAAGCAATGGAGCACATGCAAAAAGAGGATCGCACGTATTGCGGCGTGGTGGATGAAGAAGG
>CAKTVK010000144.1 GCA_934623455.1 uncultured Eggerthellaceae bacterium
CGTAATGTGTGGTTGTCTTCCGGTGTTGCGAAGATTTTGTCGATGTACCGATCTACGAACTCCTTTGTGATCATACCCCCAAACCCCTAACGCACGCTGGAAGTATGAGGATTCTTAGAAGAGGGAGGTTTTCAAGGAGAGGGGAAGGGTTGCTGACTTGTCAGCGGTCCAGCACATCCCCCCTCCTTGAGGATTTGAGAAGGATGTTCCGCGTTCTGCGTTCCGATAGGTTTTTGGGAGAAAATTCTCAAATCCTATACGCACGCGAGATATTTTTGGCTTCAAATTACTTTTTACTTTATCAATTTAAAATGTAAAAGCAAAATTGCGTATTTTTAGCGGAACACGGAACAACTTTATCAAATAGCTTTGCTGTGAAGGCTATAGGTGGAGTTGTCCTGTTCCGCTGTTTTAATCCCCGGTTTCCAGGAGAGCCATGGTAGCATATGTAGAAAACGGCAACCGATATCCTTGGAGTACTCCGCTACCCACGGGATGAGCTGTGGGACAGCGATGCTTTATTTCTTCCAGGTTTAAGTTAGAACCATATGCGGCGGTGAATTTCATAGTGTGTAGCTTCTCCTTATTCTCCGTCAGTATTTTCAATGTAATAATGGGTGGTATCGGAACCTTCGTATTGGAAGGTTCCGATAGATATGCCCTCTTTAAGAAACAGATACATCGCGGATTACCTCATTACGATGTTTTAATTGTTGCCTTTCCACCGGCGTTAGTAACATCCTTGGCAAATTTCACGGCTTCGCTTTTGGTACTAAAAGCGATATCGACCGGGAACTGACGGGAACTGAGCCAGCCTTTTCGCTGCCTTTTCGAGGCTTTCTCCTGTTGCGGCAGCGATTACTCGTGCAATTCTTGCTCGATTGCTCTGGCCATCTGTGATAATCACATGATGCCTCTTCCGCTCTGCCTCTTCCTTAGCTTCGAGTTCAGCTATTTTCGCGTCAATCCTTGAAACCAAGCTGTCGATATCAATGGAACCATTAGGCTGCGCTTCTTCAAAGAAAAGGGAAACCTGTGGGAACCGCAGGAGTTTTCCGTTCAGCGGAAAAACCCGAAAGAGTGGACTCCATTTGCTTCTTCTTGATTTCCTTGACCATAGCTTCGAAATCAAGCGATTTGAACGGTCTCCCGCTTGCGGTGGGCTTATACTGAGGGGCTTTCCACTTGGAGTTATCGTACATCTCATCGTAGAAAGGAAGATACGCAATAAACTTGTACTGGCTGTCCACCATGACCAGCGCGGTGCCGGTGGGCATTGCGGCCAACTGCGACGCCGTAATCAACTGTTCCTTGATAATATGACCGCTGCTCACAATCTGTTTCTCACCACAACGCTGAGCCCACTCGGTGAGGGTTTCCCAGCTGTTAGTGGAAAAGCCGATTGTAATACCGATGCAGGAGTTGATCGTTTCAGCCTTGCTCTTACCGTAGACATCAACGAGCTGAGCGTTACTCTGAAGAACCAGCATCAGCCTCATATTCCGGCTACGGCTAGCCACCATCAGATTGGGCAGAGAGGGGATGCTCTTACCAACCGAGCCAAGTTCCTCCAGGATGATGTTCACCCTGATCGGAAGCCGACCGCCTTTCTCCTGTGCAACACGGATAAGGTGTTGTGAAACTTGGGAGACGAGCAGACCTGAAAGAGCATCATACACATCGGTTTCATCGGGGGTAATGACCGTCAGAATGAAAGGACGGTTTACATCGATGTCCATAATGTTCAGCGTATCGTCGCTGAGCATTTCCATGAGACCTTTGCTGCGGCTGAAGACTTCGAGACCGGAGGCGGCCACACTGTGAATGGAAGCCCTCGTCTCATTAGGAGCGGTAACATAGGTTGCGAGGTTGCGTTTGGCCAGAGAATCAAGGGGGAGCTGCTCGTAAAACTCCTTCAAGATGGTGTTACTGGGACCTCCAAAGCGAATCTCAGATTGTTCCATCATAACCGCAACGCTGTCAAGATTGATGGTTTCCTTCCCGGCGGTCTCAAACAACCCATAAGTCAATCCTTTTGCGTAATTCACGGAGGAGTCCGTCCAGAACTTGTCGGAATGACCGTCATAGGGATAAACACCATTCCAAAGCTCACTGAGCATAGAGCTTGCGATGTCGTTATCATCGGGATCTTTGGAGCAAAAGAGACGATACGGAGTGCTCAGCGGGTTCCACTTGGTAGGGCTCTTGCGAGGGTTGCGGAAGTCAACGCAAAAGACCTGATAGTGTTCAGGAATGTAGCAGGCGTTCTTTTTATAGCCCTCGCCTTTGGGGTCGAGCATGATGAGGCTTTCCCCCCTTTTGAGAATCTCTCGCATATACGGAAGGCTGCAGCACTGGCTTTTGCCCTTTCCGGTACGCCCAATCACTGCAATGTGCGACTGACTGTCATCAGAATACTTTCTGCCGTTTTCGACATACACCACCGGGCCGGCGCCGTTCCCTGGGTCCGTGGTTTCGTGAAACCTGCGTTTGATTTCGTTTACGGTATTCCAACGCTCACTTCTGCTCATTTCACTTCGCTCCTCTCTGCATCATTGTGCCAACTGGTAATCATAGATTTCAGGCTGCCTTCGTCAACAGTAGGGATGAAACCCGAGAAGTCGGCGAAATGGACAAGCGCATCGGCAGTGGTAATTGCGTCCTTAACGCTTGCAATACAGAACTCCGAAACCATATCTGCAAGCACGGCGCGGAATACATTTTCATGCTTGATTTCAATGCCATGCTCCTCAACCGTCTTGATAATCAAAGCGTAGATATCTTCCTTGGTATAAGGTTCGACTTCGAGACGCTTGATGTTATCAACGGTTTCGCACAGCTTTTCCAGGAGCTTTTCTTCGTTCCTGTTGGGAGTCGTATGGACAAAGAAGATAACGCATGCGTGCTCGCACACCCTCTTGCAGTTCTTCATGAACTCGGAAAGCTGAGTTTCACCGAGGTGAGCGGAGATACCGCTGATATCCATGCCGATAATATTGCAGTATTCGTTGGTATACACAGCGGCGGAGTCGATTGCGGCGAATGCCTGCTTGAGCTGCTGAAGTGAGCCATCAAAGGCGATTTCAATATAGTCATCGAGACCGCTGGTGAAGCTCAGGACGCCTGCTTCCTTGTACTTGTCGGTCATGTATTCGACAAGAGTCGTCCTACCGGAACCGGAGTCGAGAGGAATGATATAGTGCTTCGGGCGAAGACCACATCTCTTATACATATGTGCATTGCTGCACGTACTCTCGATCTCTTTACAGGGGGTGGCAAGCCCAATGGGCTTAGTGATGTCATAGTGTTTCATATCATGCCTCCATTCACCATTCGGAAATAGGATCGCCAACCTTGTCCACAAGGCCATATTTGAGAGCTTCTTCTGCGCTCATGATGTTGTCGCGCTCGGTATCATTCTCAATCTTCTCGGAAGACTGTCCGGTACAATCAGAGAAAATCTTGTTGAGTTTCGCTCTCGTTTTGAGGATATGTTCGGCATGAATGCGAATGTCTGTGGCTTGACCGCTTGTTCCGCCAAGCGGCTGATGGATAAGGACTTCAGCATTCGGCTGGCACCAGCGCTTACCCTTTGTTCCGCCAGCAGCCAGAAGAAAGGCTCCCATACTCGCCGCCATGCCGCAAGCGACAGTAACAACATCGCATTTCAATGCCTTCACGGTATCGTAGATGCTGAAGCCGGCGGAGACCGACCCTCCCGGACTCTGAATGTAGATTGTGATATCATCCTCCGAGTCTCTGGCAAGACACCTGAGGGCGGAGTTCATTACTGTGGCTACATCTTCATCGATTTCACCGGTAAGAGAAATCGTGCGATGGGCGAAGTCGATATCCAAAGGCGCCAGCACCATGTCCTGGCCGTTGAGATTAACGCCCTTCTTCATCAGATAGTTCATACAATCAAACCTCCCTTAGGAACCGAGATTCCTGTTAGTGTTGCTTGCATTATTACACACATCTTGATAGAAAGCGAGAAAGAAGGACAATTTTGAATCCGTGATCTTAGAGGGAAATCCCTGCTATGTATATTACTTCTATCGTGTGACCAATCGCAGTGCGGTCAATGCGGGTATAGTTCGCAGTTCGTATGGTACTCATCTTTTTGACCATCTGGCCGCCGATGGAGCCGGCCTCGCGGGTGGTCATGGAGCCGTTGTAGCCCTTCTTGAGATCGACGCC
>CAKTVK010000145.1 GCA_934623455.1 uncultured Eggerthellaceae bacterium
TACGGCGTTGCTTTACGCGCGCCCACAATGGACAAGCCTAAACGCAGGCACTGCGGATTCCCTATCACGTACAGCATACGAGGAGGAGTAGGAAGCTCACGCAAAGCATCGGGATACTCAGCTGAATTCACATCAATCTCGTAGCGCGGACCTTCAAGCGGGGCGCCTACCGCCTTAGCACATCGTTTATTTTCTGCCATATTACCCTCCCCGAGACTCATCACTCATGCGCAGACCGGCTGCTTCGCAGATATGGCCTTTCGTTACGTGCTCGCTTTCTTCAAGATCCGCTATGGTACGCGCCACTCCCAACGTTCGCACTATCGCACGACCGCTGAATTTCCTCTTATCGGCAAGCGCCTCGAAATAACGTGCTGCTTCCTCATTGAGCAGGCACGATGCAATTAAATCTTTGGCACGCGTGTCGGATGACTCGTGGCGCTGCTTCCTCCATGCGCGAAACGCTCTTCCCGCTTCAACGCCTTCTCGAAGAACCTGAGACGATGTTCCCTGGCCCGAGCGAAGCACATCGGCGGAACGCAAGCGTCCAACATTGATGCGCATGTCAATGCGGTCGAGAATCGGCCCGCCAATGCGCGCTTGATAGGAAGAAATCTGATAGGAAGTACAGGTGCAAGGCGTTTCCTTATCGCCCAAATACCCACAAGGACACGGATTGGCCGATGCCGCCAAGGCAAAGCGCGCTGGCATGGTAACCGACGACGTTGCCCGAACAAGCGTCACCTCACCCGACTCCATAGGCTGACGAAGGCTCTGAAGCACCGCAGGTTTGAACTCGGGAAGCTCGTCCAAGTAGAGCACTCCCCGATGCGCAAGCGTTATCTCGCCTGGTCGTACAGGGTTTCCTCCCCCTACAAGACCTGCGCACGATGCGGAATGATGAGGCGCCCTGAAAGGCCGCCTGCCCATCAAAACATCATGAGCATCCAAACCCGCAACGGAATAAATTGTTGCCACCTCGAGCATTTCCTCTTGCGAAAGCAACGGCAGAATACTCGGTAGACGCTCTGCCAACATCGTCTTCCCCGAACCAGGAGGCCCCACAAGCAGCACGCCGTGGTTTCCCATTGCTGCAATCTGCAATGCTCTCTTCGCATGATCATGGCCTGCTACTTCTGAAAAATCGGGAAGCACCCCGTCAAACGAGAGAGCAGCACCTTCATATGACTGGAAATATCCTGTTTTCAACGCAGAAAGGTTATCGAGTATGCGAATCGTCAGATTGTTATCAAGAACACCTAAATTCGAATCATGAGCACAGCAAAGTGAATAGCCATCGCGACAGGCACTTTGCGCATATGCAAGCAACCCGGGAACCGGCTTAACGCAACCATCAAGAGAAAGCTCGCCAACGAACAGGGTTCTGCTTGCAACCTGGGCGCTCACCTGCCCCGAAGCAATAAGTATTCCGAGCGCAATAGGTAAATCGAAGCCAGAACCGCGCTTTTTCAGAGAGCCTGGCGCAAGATTGACCACAATCTTATCCCCCGGCATGGAAAACCCGCTGCTCCGCAAGGCAGCGCGTACTCGTTCGCGCGCCTCTTGAATGGCTGCATCTGTCATGCCAACGATTGTAAAGCCCGGCAAACCCTGAGAAATAACGACTTCGACGTCGACAGGCAATGCCTCAACGCCAACGATGGTCGCGGAATGGACGCTGCATTGGCAAATCATGGCTAGTCTACCCCGAACGCATTGATGTGATGGCGCAGCGTTGCTTTATTCTTGCCCAGAACAAGAATGCCAATCACGTCAAAGCGAAAACGCATTTCTCCGCAATCTGAATCGCGCAGATAATATGCGGATATCTTTTCGTATCGATCGCGCTTTTCCTTGGTGATTGCTTCTTCGGGAAATCCTTTATCTATGTCAGATCGAGTTTTGACCTCGACAAACACCAGCATGTCTTCGTCAAATGCAATGATGTCGGCTTCGCCTGCGGGGCAATGCCAATTTCGCTCGATGATTTGATAGCCATGCCGCTCAAGGAATTTTGCTGCAGCATCCTCGCCTTTTTTGCCCAGCTCAATGCGCTCGTCCTTTTCCTGATCAACAGCAGTTTCAAGTTCTTCCATAATCCTTCTCCTTTCGACAGAAGAAGATTACGAAAGCACGTTGACAAAAACCTATCAAGGCGGAGCATTTCGCTATCAAAAAGCTATCAAATCAAGGCAAAGCGATGACAAAAAGCTACAAAATAATGGCAGGACACATAGACAAGCAGAGCGCGTCGAAATCAGCCCAAATATAACAACCCGCACACGCACGCTACACTCACAGCGTCACACGAACTAATAAACGCAAAACACGGGGAGCGCGCGGGCGCTAGAACAATGTTTCCTGCAGGAAAGAATGGCAAAAACTCACACGATGATACGGCGTTAAACCATAGGTGCGAATCGCTTCGATATGGGCAGCACTCGCATACCCTTTGCACTGGTCCCAGCCGTATTGAGGATATTCTTGCGCAAGAGAAACCATAAGCGCATCACGCTCGACTTTCGCAACAACGCTCGCGGCAGCAATGCTTGCACATTTCGCATCGCCTTTTACAATATTGCGTTCACGCTTATCGAAATGCAGCGGATTGCCATCAAGCAAAAGAAGATCAACGTCAAAACCTTGCTGTTCAATGGCCACAGCCGCTTTCGAGAATGCGCAGATAAGCGATGCCGTCATGCCTTGCGCATCAATCTCGTGAGGCTGCACATACTGCACTGTCCACGCAAGGGCAACTTCTTTGATCTTGCGCGCCACCTCTTCACGCTGCGCAGCATCAAGCTGTTTCGAGTCATTCAGCATTGCAATATGCGGTTCATCAGGCAAAATAACAGCACCAACCGCTAAAGGACCTGCAACTGAGCCGCGCCCTACCTCGTCAAGTCCAACAAATACCGAAGCTTCGCATTCATCGGCAAATGAACGCTGGAACGCGTACAGGCCCTCTAAGCGCTTTTGCTCCGCTGCTTCTTTTTCAATACGCTTGCGAGCAGTATTCAATGCAGACACAACGCCTTTACGCGTGTCCGCCTTAAGAGATCGCTCCAAAGAAGGAAAGGTGGATGCATTGGCGCACGCCAACATCGCGCGAATCTCTTCGACTGTTTGCGCACGACCAGTTGCACTTTGTCCTACACCGCGAATTGCGCGTGCCATGTTCACCGATTCCTTCCCGTAAAAAACAATGCCCGCACGTTGCGCGGGCATTGAAGCGTGTGAAAAAAAGCGGTCCAAGTTCCCATCCGAGACCATGAACCGCTCTTGCGCACGTTGTGCGAGCATTGAAGCGTGCGTAAAAAAGGCTTACTTAAATGCCTTTTCCTTAATTTTAGCAGCCTTGCCAACCTTCTTACGGATGTAGTACAGCTTAGCACGACGAACCTGACCACGACGAGCAATCTCGATGCGCTCGATCTTCGGAGAATGAACCGGGAAGGTACGCTCAACACCAACGTTGAAGCTAATCTTACGAACCGTGAAGGTCTCACGAGCACCAGCGCCCTGACGACGAATGACATCGCCCTGGAACACCTGGATACGTTCGCGGTTACCTTCGGTAATGCGATAGTGAACCTTAACGTTGTCGCCAACGACGAAATCAGGAATGTCCTGCTTGATCTGCTGTTGCTCGATTGCGCGAATGATATCCATTTTCTAATCCCTCTATATCTATTTCTTAGCCATTAGCTATTTCATTACAGACACGATTGGAAATTATATCGCGTCACCTGGCTCAACGCAAGAAAAACTATCTGCTTTTTTCAAAAGATGCAAGTTTCGTTATTATTCGGCAATCCGCGAAGACTATCTGCGGAAACAGATCGCCGAATCCTGCACTTTCTTAGTCTACCACGCCATCCTGCGTACGAATCTGCTTGCGTTTAATTTTACCACCCACCGTTTTAGGCAGTTCATCAACAAACTCCACCACACGCGGATACTTGTACGGAGCCGTTGTGTGTTTCACGTGGTTCTGGAGCTCTTTTACCAGCTCGTCGGACGGCTCGTAACCTTTCGCAAGCACAATAGTCGCTTTGACCACTTTACCGCGAATAGGATCGGGAGCCGCGGTAACGGCGCATTCCACAACGGCGGGGTGCGCAACCAAAGCGCTTTCAACCTCGAATGGCCCAATGCGGTATCCGGAGCATTTAATCACGTCGTCGTTTCGACCCA
>CAKTVK010000146.1 GCA_934623455.1 uncultured Eggerthellaceae bacterium
TCGTGCTTGGGCACGCCGTAATGGAAGAAGATGCCGGCCTGCGCACCCCAGCAAATGTGCAGCGTGCTGTGAACGTGTGTTTGCGACCACGCCATGATTTCGCACAGCTCTTCCCAGTAATCGACTTCTTCGAAATCAAGCTTCTCAACGGGTGCTCCCGTAATAATCATGCCGTCGTAATGGCGGTCCTTGATGGTGGGAAAATCGGTGTAGAACGTCTCAAGATGCTGCTCGGCAACGTTTTTCGCTTCGTGACTGATGGTGTGCAGAAGATCGATTTCAATCTGAAGCGGCGTATTGGATAGCTTGCGCAGAATCTGCGTTTCTGTCACGATTTTTGTGGGCATCAAGTTCAAAAGAAGCAGCTTCAGGGGGCGGATATCCTGCGACAAAGCACGGCGTTCCGTCATAACGAAGATGTTCTCGCTCTCAAGCGTTTCGGTTGCAGGCAGTTGGTCGGGAATGCGAATGGGCACGGTACGTCCTTTTCGTTCTATGGTTTTGCGGCGCAGCATTGCGAAGTTTCCTGTGCCGCCTTGGTTTTGCGTACAGGCAGCTACGCACTATGGTGCGACTTGTAGCATTGCTAATGATACTCGAACTAACATGCTCTAGATTCATTTTTATTCGATATCCAGCTATTGATTAAGTTGATAGCTAGGGAAGGAACCCTGCGCTAGCGTATGCTGCAAGTGCTGTTGAGCGCCTGAGAGCATCCGCATCGGGAGCCCTTCGCACCCAAAAGCGCTCGCGCCAGGAGTCGTCGGGCACCCAAAAGCGCTCGCGCTCTTCTACCAAATGCCCAGAAGCGCCTGCATCCCCAAACTTACGCACGCAATGGCAACCCAGCAGCATGCGCCCAGCACAATGGGCTTCGCCCCCGATTTCACCAGGCCAACAAGGTCGGTATTCAGGCCAATCGCCATCATAGCCATAACAATGAAGTACTTCGAGAGCATCTTCAGCGGGCTGAACAACATGGGATCAACGCCTGCCGTAGTGGCAACGGTGGTAATGATAGAGGCCACCACGAACCACAGGATGAACATCGGGAATGCGCGCTTCAGACTGAATGCGTTGCCGCCTTCAGCCGTTTGACCTGCGGCTGCAGCAGCTTTTGCTTCTTTTCGTGCGGTCCACAGCGCCAACACGAGTGTGATGGGGATAATCGCCAGCGTACGGGTGAGCTTCACGATGGTCGCTTGGCTTAACGTGTCCGCGCCAGGGTGCATGTCGTCCCAGCTTGATGCAGCAGCGGTGACCGATGATGTATCGTTGACGGCCGTGCCTGCGAACAGCGCAAAGCCCTGGTCGGAAAGACCCAGCCACGAACCCAGCGTGGGGAAGACGAGTGCGGCAATAACGTTGAATAGGAACACAACCGAGATAGCTTGGGCAACTTCCTTGTCATCGGCTTTAATCACGGGCGCCGTGGCGGCAATGGCGCTTCCGCCGCAAATGGAGCTGCCCACGCCAATAAGCACGGCGCTGTTGCTGGGTACGGAAAGCGCGCGATACATCACGTAGCTCACAATGAGCGAGGTGGCAATAGTCGAGCAAATGATGGGCAGCGACAGCGTTCCTACCTGGGCAATTTGTGCCAAGTTCAGTCCGAAACCCAAAAGGATAACCGCGTATTGCAGCACTTTTTTGCCAGTGAACTGAATGCCGTCGGCGCACGCGCCCTTCTTTTTCCAGAAAAGCGCGATGATCATGCCAATCAAAATGGCGAAAACAGGACCGCCTACCAGGGGAAAGAGCGTGCCCAAAAACCAGCAGGGGAGTGCGAGCAGCGCGCACACGCACACGCCCGCGGCGCGTTTTTTGATGAGTTCCATACGATAAAGCCTCGAATTCCGTTATTGCGACTTGAACTGCTGTGTTTGTTTAATCGGTCGCGCTTCCCGTTGCGGGCGCGACATATTTTGGCACTGAACGTCAAGCCATATGTGTTTTCCGCCCGAAATTTTACTCTTATCTTGCGGTAAGGAAACGGTCGCTCGTCAATTTACTTACTTCTTTTTCTCATTTGGAAAGGCGCGAAGGGGTATTATATGCAGAAAAGAATCTTTGCAGAAAAGAATCAATCTGATTGGAGGATATATGGATATTTCAACGTCTATCAGCGTGAACGAGGCGCGCGAGCTTGTTCGCCAGAATGTGAAGCCAGGCGGCATTGTAAAAGTATTCCCTGATCAAGCGGTTGGCCGTGTTCTTGCTTCCGATGTCTACTCCGATATTGACGTTACGCCGTTCGACGACAGCGCCATGGACGGTTTTTGCCTGCGCAGCGCCGACATTGCCGCTGCCAGCGTCGATGCTCCCGTGAACTTGACGTGCGTTGCCCACATTGGTGCGGGCTCTCATTACGACCAGGTCATTCAGCCTGGTCAGTGCGCACGTATTATGACGGGCGCGCCTGTTCCCGAAGGCGCCGATACCGTGGTCAAGATCGAGATCGTAACGTTCGAAGGCCAAGGTTCCGTGGGCGATGCCATTACGTTTGCTGCTCCTTCCAAACCGGGCAACAATATTCGCAAAGCGGGCGAAGAAGCGAAGAAAGGTGACTTGATTCTTCGTGCGGGCGCGGTTATTACTCCCGCGGGAGCAGGCCTTTTGGCATCGACGGGCAACCTGGAAGTACCCGTATATGCCGCGCCGAAAGTGGGCATTTTCACCATTGGCAGCGAACTGGTTGATGCCAGCGAAGTGCCTGGTCCTGGCATGATCCGCGATAGCAACGTGTACTCTATCAGCGCTTATGTGCGCGCAGCAGGTTGTGAGCCAGTTGTGTATCCGCGCGTGACCGATAACGAGCAGCAAATCGAAGACGCCTTCAAGCGCGCTGCCGAAGAGTGCGATGTCGTGGTTTCAACGGGTGGCGCGTGCGCTGGCGATTTCGACTACACCCCCGCAATTCTGGAGCGCTTGGGTAAGATTCACTTCTTGCGTGTGAACATGAAGCCGGGCAAGAGCCAGCCTTTCGGCGAAATCAACGGAAAGCCGGTTTTCGTGCTTTCGGGTAATCCGGGTGCATCTGCCATGGGTTTCGAGATTTTCGTGCGTCCCGCGCTGCGCCTTCTGCAAGGCTTTACCGCCATCGACCACCCCACGGTTACGGCGAAGCTTTCTGCAGACACCAAGAAGAAAGACGCACGCCTGTTCTTCAACCGCGGCTTCCTGTCTAAGGATGACCAGGGGGAATACGTGGTAAGCATGTGCAAGAACCAGTCGAGCGGGCTGTATGGGTCGCTTCAGGAATCTGATTGTCTGGTCATTCTGCCCGAAGGTGCAGGGCTGATTTCTGCGGGCACGCCGGTGACCTGCGTGCTTAATCGCATCGATGAAGGTGCTCTTCTGTAGCGCCTTCGCTTTTCGGGATGCCTTTTACCTACGCCTTTGCTCGATTTGCCCATTTTTTAGAGCATTTCATATATTTTTTCTTGCAAATAGACTGTAAGAGAAATACTCTTATGACAAATGATTCTGAAATGTAAATAATTGTATTTCAGAATAATTTAAGGAAACCAAATGAAAGGGATAACAATGAAAAAGTTTACCAAGATTGCAGGCGTTGCTATTGCAACGTTTGCCCTGGTAGGCGGCTTGGCTCTTGCGGGATGCTCTTCCTCGTCTTCAAACGCATCCGCTTCCGCTTCTGCCTCCACGTCCGCCGAGCAGGTTCAGCTGCAGATTTTCGCAGCAAACTCCTTGCAGAAGGCGCTTCCTGAAGTTCAGGACCTTTACACGAAGGCTAACCCGAACGTCACGTTTGCTGACACCCAGTTTGAGGCTTCTGGCACGCTGATCAAGAAGCTTGCCGATGCTCCCGGTTCTGCCGATGCTTTGATTACTGCCTCCAAGGCAACTATGGACACCGCTGAGAACGCCGGTTCCATTGATGCTGCTACGCGTTCTGATATGTTCAAGAACGACCTGGTCATTTGCGTGAAGTCTGGTTCCGATCTGAAGATTACCTCTTTGGACGATCTGAAGTCCGACGCCGTCACGTCCATTGCTATTGGCGATCCCAACGTTGTTCCTGCGGGCAAGTACGCGCTGCAGAGTCTTGAGAGCGCCGGCCTGGTAACGTACGATACCGCCGAGGACGGCACCATTGAGAACATCGTTTGGGATGAGAGCATTAGCGGCAAGATGAA
>CAKTVK010000147.1 GCA_934623455.1 uncultured Eggerthellaceae bacterium
GTAACGGGGCTGGTGGAACCTGCCATGGAGCAGTTTGCAATAACGAACGGCTGACCATTGCTTGCGAACTCAATCAGGGTATCGGTCATGTTGAGGTCAAGCATCAACGGGCTGTTCACGTTTACAATCGTAATGATGTACGGATCCTTGCGCATGTTCTCTTCGCCGTAGATTGCCTTGGCGCCTTCCATAAGGGCATGCACAACGTTCTTGGCGCCGGCAACAACAAGCTGCGTCTTCTCGGAATGCGTTGCCGCTGCGTAGAACATGGCTAGGCTGGAGGTAGCGGGGGCAACGTCGGAAGGCTGAACCATAAGGCCACCGTTAATGTTGAAGTCGTAGTTCGCTTCGAACAGCTTTGCGTAGTTGATGTAGTCTTCAATGGTAGCGTTGCGCTTGGTGCCATCCATTTCGGTGATGTTGGGAGCGCCGTAAGGAGGAGCGGGCTCGGTGCGATCGCCGCCGATGATGACATCGTATTTCTGATTGCGCGCTTTTACCTTGAAGGTGCTGGGGGCCTTGCGAACCCAGTACATCAGCTGGTCTTCGGTGAAGTAAGCAATTTCGCCTTCAACGCGAATGCCGTGCTCTTTGAGAATCCTGCGTGCTTCCGGATGAAGGAAACGCATGCCTACGGTCTCAAGAATCTGCATGCTCTTGTCGTGGATTTCCTGCAGTTGCATTCTCTTCGTGCGCTCCATTTTGGTTCCTTTCTCTTTTTTCTCTTCCTAGTTTTTTCGTAAAGCACCGTATTTTGTTAACGAGCCGGTACTTTAAAAGCCTTAGGTATAGGGTTACGCGGTTTCTTGTGGTGCTTCGACCTTATCCATAAGAGAGCCATTTGCGTTTTTGTTCTCTTCCTGCCGCAGGGCTTCTCTTTCTTCGTCGGTGAGCGTCATGTCGTATTCGCTGCGATGCTTCATACTCTTGATGTACGAGGCAACCATCATTCCCATAATGATCAGAATGGGGAAGGCGCATACCACGCAGGAGGTCTGCATGGCGCTCAGGCCGCCGCTGTAGAACAACGCGAATGCGATCAGACCCATGAGCGAACCCCAAATGATCTTGAGGAAGGTCGGTGCGCTTCTGCCTTCTTTGTTGCGACGCGCCATTTCCTCTTCGGTGGTGGTCATTTCCGCCAGTGAAAGAGTCATGGATTCAGCCAACGTAGCGAAGGAGAAGATGATCGCCAAGAACGCCAGCACGATTAAAACCGGAGACAGGGGCAGCGTCTTGACGTAGGCGAACAGTGCTGCGGCAACTCCGTACTCGGCGATGGTGTCTGCCAAGCCGCCTTGGGTCATTTCTACCAGCATGGACGAGCTGCCGAATACGCCAAACCAAGCAATTGCGAAGATGGTCGGGACAATCATATTCACCAGAACGAACTGACGAATGGTGCGGCCCTTGGACAGCATGATCAGGAACAAGCCAACCAGGGGAGCAAATGCCAGCCACCAAGCCCAGTAGAAGATCGTAGTGCCGCTGACCCAGCCAGACTGGAAGGCGGGCTCCAGGTAGAACGACTGCGGGACCAGGATTGCCAGGTACTGACCAACGGCGCTGGTGGTGCAGTTGATAATGAACAGCGTGCCGCCGAAGATGAACGCCCACACCAGCAACGCAATGTAGATGTACATGTTTGCCTGGCTGATATACTTGATGCCCTTGTGAAGGCCCGAGCAAGCAGCCACGATGTAGAAGATGGCCATGCCGCCGATAACGAAGATTGCCAGGACGTTCGCGTCAACTTCTACACCAAACACGTAGCCAATGCCGGTAACGAACTGCTGTACCGCCATGCCCAGGGACGTGCCGATGCCGCCCACGAGTGCGAAGATGCAAATGCCGTTGATGATCTTGCCCAGCGTGCCGTTTGCTTTTTCACCTAGCAGCGGGTACAGCGCAGAGCTGACCTGGAACTTCTGCTTGCCGTTCATGATGATGAACGCGCAGCATACGCCAACTGCCGTGTAGATTGCGTAGGGATGCAGGCCCCAGTGCATGAACACGTACGGTAATGCGTGCTCTGCGGCTTCGGGCGTGCCGCCTTCGATGCCGGTGAATGCGGGTGGATTCGTGAAGTTGGCCAGCGGTTCTGCAACGCTCCAGAACACGATGCCAATGGCAATGCCCGAGGTAAGTGCGATGGAGAACCATGCCCAAAAAGACATTTCCGGTTTCGCGTCCTTGCCGCCGAGTTTGATGTTGCCGTACTTGCTGAAACCTGCCCATAAGCAGAAGATAAGCAAGGCAAACGTGCTTATGGCGTAGAGCCATCCGAAGTCCACCGTAAGGAAGCTCAGAGCAGCGTTTGCTCCCTTTTCAAAGGCTTTCGGTGCGGCTATGCCGACTATGACCGCAATCAGAATAAGAATTGCCGGCAGCAGGAACGTGGGCTTATCGATGATGCTCAGCCAGTCTCTTTTCGGTTGCGATTTGTCGTTCGTAGATTTCATTTCCCCTCCTTTGCGGAATTGTTGTCATGTTTCCCAGTGTTCAGTGTTTTCGTTCTTCAATGGTGAAATGCTTCTCCTTTCTGTGATTTCTATCGTGTAGGTAATCAGTGATAACCACGAAGGGTGCAGTAATCCTAGGGTAGAGACTCGTTAGTTGATGCGTTGTTTTATAGAACTAGAACGGTTTCGCTACGCTAGATTGGTGTGCTGGAGTTTTTCCGATCTTCAAGTTTTGCAAGCTCTTCTCGTTCTTCATCTGAAAGCGTAAGATCGTATTGACTCCGGTGCTTCATACTCTTGATGAACGAGACAATCATGAAAAGGAGCAGAACTAAAATGGGTAGGCCGCAGACAATCGAGGATGTTTGCAGCGCCTCCAAGCCACCGCTGTAGAGCAGGACGAATGCGATTGCTCCAATGAGCACGCCCCAAAATACAATCAAATACTTGGGAGCTCCTTTACCTGCGGCAATGCGTTTTTCCATTTCGGATTCCTTCACGACCATCTCCGAGATGGTAAGCGTCATGGATTGCGCAAGCGTGATGAATGAGAGCGCCACGCAGCCAAACGATAGCACGATAAATGTCGCTGTTGGGGGAATCGCTTTTGCGAAAGCGAAAAGCGAAACCGCCGTGCCGTACTGGGCGATCTCGGAAGCAAGGTTGCCTCCGGACATCTCCATAGAAATGGCGGCACTGCCGAATACGCCGAACCACGCAATGGCGAAAAGCGCCGGGGCAATCATGTTCACCAGAACAAATTGCCTGATGGTGCGGCCTTTCGACAGCTTGACCAAGAAGAACCCAACTAACGGCGCGAACGAAAGCCACCAAGCCCAGTAGAACACCGAGTTGTTCTGAACCCAGCCTGCTTGATGCGCGGGTTCCAGGTAGAAGGACTGTGGAATCAGGAACGCTAAGTACTGTCCCAGGGATGACGTGGTGTTGTTGATAATGAACAGGGTGTTGCCGAACACGATCGCGATAAGCAACATGGCCAGGTAAATGAGCACGTTGAAGTTGCTCACGTGCTTGATTCCCTTCAGGATGCCGGTGCATGCTGCAAGGATGTACGTGGTTGCCATTACCACGATAATAATCAGCGCCAGGCTGATGCTGGAAAAATGGGTGCCGAACACGTAATTGATGCCGGTGGCGATTTGGGTGATGCCGAAACCAAGGGAGGTACCAATGCCGCCGATGAGCGAGAAAATGCAAACGCTGTTGATGACTTTGCCCAGCGTGCCGTTCGCTTTTTCGCCGATCAGGGGGTAAAGGCTGGAGCTGACCTGGAATTTCTTCTTGCCGTTCATGATGATGAACGCGCAGCAGATTCCAGCAGACGTATAGATTGCATAGGGATGAAGCGCCCAGTGCAAAAACGCGTACTTCAGCGCGCCTTCGGCAGCTTCTTGCGTGGAGCCTTCGTAGCCCGCGAACACCGGGGGAGCAACGTAGTTCGCCAGCGGCTCGGCAATGCCATAGAACGAAATGCCGATTGCCATGCCGGAGCAAAGAACGATAGCGAACCAGGTACCGAACTTCATTTCGGGTTTTGCATCTTTTCCGCCGAGCTTAACGTTGCCCGCCTTAGGGAAGCGCTGATTAACTGAGGTTTCTATCTCCCCGATGCGCCTTCCCGCCGTTTTTTCGCGATTCCCGGCCGCT
>CAKTVK010000148.1 GCA_934623455.1 uncultured Eggerthellaceae bacterium
CTGAATAGTTACCTCGGCATTAAGCGGCTCACCTGCCGTGGCGAAGTTCTGAATGCTTGAAAGATCGTACGACGCAACGTCTTCTTGCAGCATGAAACGATACATGGTAGGCGGAGCGCAAAACGTGGTGAGCTGGTAATCCTGCATGTGCTGCAACAGCTTTGCTGGGATGAATTTATCCATGTCATAGCAGAAAACCGTAGCGCCGGCAATCCACTGTCCGTAAATCTTGCCCCAGCCGAACTTGGCCCAGCCAGAATCGGTCACCGACATATGCAGCTTATTTTCCTGGACTTGCTGCCAGTACTTGGCGGTAAGGATGTGGCCCAAAGGATGCGCAAAATTATGCATAACAGCCTTGGGGTTGCCCGTAGTGCCGCTCGTGAAGTAGATCAGCATAATATCTTTGCTGGTCACACCCGCGTCGCCCGTGGGGCGCTCGAACGTTTCGCTCTCGTTTTCAATGAGAGAATCAAAGGAAATCCAACCTTCACGCTGACCATCAACAAGAATCGTATTCTTGATGGAGGGAGCTTCGGCCAGCGCCTCTTCCGTTTGCTCCACAACGTAAGGATCATTCACGCATACCATAGCTTTTACATCGGCGCTGTTGGCGCGATAGGAAATATCCTTCTTCGTGAGCTGCAATGTTGCAGGAATAATAGTCGCTCCCAGCTTGCACAACGCCGTAGCAACAACCCAGTATTCCCAGCGGCGGCGCAAAATGCACAGCACAACATCGCCCTTTGCAATGCCCAACTCGCGAAAAGCGTTCGCCGCCTTATTCGACAAACGTGCGATATCGGTAAACGTGAAGGTACGCTCTTCACCTGCATCGTTACACCACAAAAGCGCCTTCTTATCAGGCTCGACAGCTGCCCATTCGTCAACAACGTCAAAACCGAAGTTGAACGCCTCGGGCACATTTATCTTGAAATTCTCGTAGAAATCCTCGTAGGAATCAAAATCAATTCGGGGACAATACTTCTTAAGGATATGATCCATTGATAAAAACCTTTCAGGGCAGGCCTTCGCGCACGAAGCCTTGCTATATCGTTTCAGCTATTCAGCGATAAACGTCACGAAACGCGCTTCTTCATCGCCACCGCAACGCTGACCATGGGGATACGTAGGGTTGAAATAGATGCAATCGCCTTCGTTTAAGACGAATTCCTTATCGCACCAATTCACGATAACCGTTCCCTTGACTACCAAGTTAAATTCCTGACCGCTGTGCGTTACCAGCTTTGCCGGTTCATCGGAAGGATGCAGAACAACCAGCAGCGGCTGCATAATCTTTCCGGTATAACGCCAGGCCAGATCCTCATAGTAGTACCCAGGATAGCGATCGACTTCTTTACCCTGCCCCTTGCGAACAATCTGATACGTATCAAGTTTCGCAGCGGTGCCCGTCAGAATCTCGGTAAATTCAATATTGAACTTACGCGCAAGATGATAAATCGCCGAAATGGGTACGTCTTCGCCCGTCTCTTCCCACTTACGATAGGTTTCAACGGGAACACCGAGTTCAGCAGCCATGTCCTCTACGGACACATCGCAGGACTCGCGAAGACCCTCAATACGAAGACCAATTTCGCGCATCTCTGTGACGTCGGACATAATCATCTCCTTTTCTCACGGGCACCACGTTTGAGCACCCTGTTTTTACCTTTATCTCCAGGCTTGAACCTGAAATCCCTCTTATGCTTGGATTCCCAGCTCGAGTGCCTTTTTGTTCAAAGCAACCATTGCCTGCTTCTTAGCGGGAACCACGTGGTCGATAGCCGCATCAAGGGACTCGCGTGCACAGAAGTTCGTGAGCGCCCACAGCTTGCCCACCAATACAATGTTGGCAAGACCCTTTAGACCCTCTTTTTCCGCCATTTCAGTAGCGGGAAGCGCAACTACGGTGATATCGGCGCGTTCTTTCATATTCAGAACCAACGTTGAATCAACAACCGCAATGCCACCAGGAGCAACCGTATCGATGAACTTATCGTAAGACGGCTGATTCATGACAATCAGCGCATTTGGATCCATAACCAATGGCGAACCAATGGGTTCATCGGAAAGCGTAACCGAGCAGCTTGCCGTACCGCCACGCATTTCGGGACCGTACGATGGAAGCCACGAAAGCTCGCGATCTTCCACCAAACCTGCGGAAGCAATCACTTTGCCTGCGAACAAAATACCCTGACCGCCGAAACCGGCCAGAATCGATCTGATCTCGCGCATTATGCCTTACCTCCTTGAGAAGCAATGGGGCAATCCTTCGCACGCGCCGCCGCAGCTTCAGCGGCATTGGCAAAGCCATCGGCAACGACATCGCGATAAACGCCCAGCGGATAATACGGAAGCATGTTCTCGCGCAGCCACTCGAAAGCTTTTTGCGGCGTCATGCCCCAGTTCGTCGGGCACGTTGCCACGACTTCCACAAAGGAATAACCAATGCCGTCCACCTGGTACTGGAACGCTTTCTTGATAGCTTTCTTGGCTTTGCGGATGTTCTTAGGGCTGTCTACCGTCACACGTTCGATGTACGCCGGACCATCCAGCGAGCTGAGCAGCTCGCAGACGCGCACCGGATAACCTGCCGTGGAAACGTCGCGCCCGTAAGGAGACGTCTGCGTTACCTGATTCGGCAAGCTGGTAGGAGCCATTTGGCCACCAGTCATGCCGTAAATGGCATTGTTGATGAAGATGATGGTGATATGCTCACCACGCGTGGCAGCATGAATGGTCTCCGCCATGCCGATAGAAGCCAAGTCACCGTCGCCCTGATAGGAAAAGACAATGTTATCGGGGCAAACGCGCTTGATGCCCGTTGCCACCGCCGGAGCGCGACCATGGGCCGCTTCGGCCATATCGCATCCGAAGAAGTTATATGCCATAACAGAGCAGCCAACGGGAGCAACGCCTACGGTGCGTCCCTCAATGCCCAGCTCATCAATGGTTTCGGCAACAAGCCTGTTCACAATACCATGGACGCAACCCGGGCAATAATTCGTTACAACGGGAAGCAACGCGTGAGGACGCTGGAAAACAATCTTCTCTTCAGCCATGCTATTCACCCGCCTCTTCGTTCAACTCAACGATTTTTGCCAGAACCTCTGCCGGCGTAGGAATAATGCCGCCCGTGCGTCCATAGAACGAAACAGGCACGCGACCAGCGGAAACAAGACGAATATCGTCAATCATCTGACCCATGTTCATCTCAACGGAAAGGAAGCGCTTAACGTGGTTTGCGGCGGCATCAACAACTTTCTCGGGGAACGGCCACAGCGTAATAGGACGAATAAGACCCGCCTTGATACCTTGCTCGCGCGCGCTGACCACGGCAGAACGAGCAATACGTGCGCTTGCACCGAATGCAACAAGCACGATGTCCGCGTCGTCTACCATAAACTCTTCGGCGCGCTGCTCCTTTTCCTTGATAACCGCGTAACGCTCATAGCGCTCGAAGTTCTTCTGCTCAAGCAATGCCGGATCAAGATACAGCGAATTTGCAATGTTGTGAGCGCGCTTGCCCTTCGTGCCCGTAATGGCCCACGGCTTTTCGGGCAACTCCGCCTTCGGCTCAGGCAGAACAACCGGCTCCATCATCTGACCAAGCATGCCATCGGCCAGAATCATGACAGGCATCAAGTATTCATCGGCAATGTCGAATGCGTTATACGCGCAATCGGCCATTTCCTGAACGGTGGAAGGAGCCAACACAATCATATGGAAGTCGCCGTGACCCAGCGCGCGCGTTGCCTGCCAGTAATCAGACTGAGAGGGCTGAATAGAGCCCAAACCGGGGCCGCCACGCTGCACATTGATGATAACGCCTGGCAAATCGGCACCTGCCATGTACGATACGCCTTCGCTTTTCAGGGAAATGCCCGGCGAAGAAGAAGACGTCATAACGCGTGCACCAGCAGCAGCAGCACCGTACACCATGTTGATAGCGGCAATTTCGCTTTCAGCCTGCAGATACGTTCCGCCAATCTTGGGCATGCATTTCGACATGTATGCCGCAAGTTCCGTTTGCGGCGTGATAGGGTATCCGAAGAAATAGCGGCACCCTGCGCGCAATGCGCATTCAGCCAGCGCCTCGTTTCCCTTCATCAGCAC
>CAKTVK010000149.1 GCA_934623455.1 uncultured Eggerthellaceae bacterium
TTCGTATAGAGTAGCTGAACGGGGGTTTCTTTGTAGATGGTGCCATTACGTCGCAGTATCCGCTTCTTGTTTTCGTCGTATTGGAAGTACTTGAACTCGACTTTGCGGCGCATCGAAATGGCGTGACCGATAGCATCGATGTTGTAGAAAACTGACTCGTTTTGCGCCTTGATGCGTCCTTCCACGTGAATGCGTTTCTTTAGACTGGCCGCCAGGTGCTTGCTCCCCAGCTTCTCGATGGCGGCAACCAGGGCATCGGCCTTGCGCTGCGTTAGGAATTTCGATGACTGCACGGCGTCGGCCATCAAGATGAGCTCTTGATCTTGAAATTCGCGTGTGAACAGCGCATACTCAACGGGATTGTGCGGTATTTTCTGGATGTCGTATCCGAAATCAATAAGGCTTTGGATGTCGCGGTAAAACGTTTTGCGCTCCACCTTAATGCCGCGCTCCGCCAAGCGCTCGCATAGCTGCGGGCACGTGAGGCCGTGGTTTTCGTCCGTCTCTTCCCGCAGAATGCGTGCAAGATAGAGAAGCTTCAGACGCTGATTTTCAGCGGGCATGGCGGTTCCTTTCATTGGCGCGATTGGCTTGGGGCTGCTACGACGTTGCAATTTTGATTTGCGGCAGATGCTATTGCCTTGCACTGATTCCTATCGGTCGTCTGCGGAGGTTGTCGCTCTGCTTGTCTCTTTTCAATTCCGTAAAATGGCCGCTTTTGTTCATGCTTTAATTCTACCCAATTAGATAATCCAGGAGCCAGGATTGCAAAGATTCAAGAGTTGAAGGGTGGGAGATACGGTGAGAGATAGTGACAGATAATGTGAGAGATAGTGACAGAAGATATGAGAGATGGTTATGCCGTTTGCGGGCGCGCATGACAATCGGGGTTCCAAGTAGGGAAGCTTGTTAGCGCTGTTCCGATCAATCAGTTGGTCTTGCTGCTGCAGATCGATGTAGGGAACTTTTTTGTAATCATAATTACGATTTGTCCCCTATTTTGTTTGATACGTTGTTGCGTTTTTTCACCGAGGTGCAAGATGATCAAGCGCGATTACCTACTCTAAGGGGCGCCAGCATTTTTCTTGCATGAACGCCACTAGCTCGTTGGAGCATGTTCCCTCGTAGTGACCAACGAGCAGCTTTCGAAATGTCTGCACGTCTGTCTCGGGCACGATAAGCAGACCGCCTCCCTTCGAAATGAGGTAGTGGTTGGCGTAGATTATGGCCGCGCGCTTGTTTCCGTCTAAGAAAACTTGCCACTTCATGCATGACATCGCCAGCTCGATGGCTGTATCGATGCAGGGTTTTCTGGCATTTATGATTTTGGCTAGCCGTTCTCTTATGACAGATTCTTGCGGAAGGGGTGGTGCGTATGATGTTCCGCCGATGGCCACGGGAACGCCGCGCACTCTGCCGCCGTCTGCAAAGAATCCCTCGTTGACCAGGCCAGCTATATGGCTCAGCATAGAAAAATCCGAAGGGCAGCGTAGCACATCCTTGTCAAGAACGAATTCCCAAGCATGCTTGAGGTTGAGAATCTTCTGGACATCAGATGCGGACACGCCGTTTACGATGCCGTTGTCTACGATATCTTCGGTCTGCGGGAAAGTGGTGGATACTCCCTCGAGCACTGCCTGCTCATAAATCATGGACTTCATGTTCGCCCGTGCGAAGTCCAGGTTAAGCAGAACGCGAGGTGACAGCTCGTCTTCCGAGTACCCCGCTGCTGCGAGTTCTTTCTCGCATTTGCGCAGCTCTTTTCGAAGCGTGCGGGCTTCAGCCGCGTTGCGTAGAAGCAATTGATGCAAGTCTTCGGAGTATATGTCTACATAAGTCGAGGTCAGTTTACCTCCGACGCGCTTACGCATGTATAGATATCGATTCCCATCGCGCTCCTTCACTTCAGGCGTGCCTTCGTAGGGAATGAGCGCGAGCCGCGCGTTGATGTCGGCCCGCTGATAGAGAAGTTCGTTGATGTTGTTGCGCACGGGCATGAACACTCCTTTTTTGATAATGCTGTAGGGAACATTTTATCATTTTTTATTGCAATTTGTTCCCTATTTCTGCTTGATGATGCGTACGTGCTTTTCGCCGAGACGCAATTGATGAGACGCTGCTCGTGACCAGTGTTTTTCTCAATGCGCGCCCGTAGCTTGTGCGAATACGGGAGATTTATTCGATTCTATGGTGTTTCGCAGGGATATGCGAGTCATGTTGTTGAAAAACCAGTGTGAAATTCGAAGTTGATGCAGGTTGGAAGTAGGTCCGAAGCGGGCAGACGGGCACCGGAATATGTTATCCTTCACGAGCATAATTTTGACCTGGCTATATATAAAATTCCTTTTCCAGATTCCATTGCGTTAATCGAAAAACGCCCCGATTCGCGCCCATGACCTACTTCCAACCTATCACAACTTCGAATTTGGGACTCTTTTCTCAACAATATGAATCCAGCGAGTGCTGTGCTGGCTCTCGTGGATCAACGGTGTAATTAATCCGTGCGCAAGTGGGGTAAAAAGAGCAAAATAGAAGATGGTTTCGGCAATCGCCAGAATAAAATTCGCTTTAAGATCGCTTCCGACTTCGTTGCGTCTGCGACGTTTGTTCAGAAAGAACGATAGGCCAGCAAAAAGTTTTGCCAAGCCTTAATCAGTCATATTTAACTGCAACATAATGATTGGTCCCTTTCGCATGTTATCATGAACGGCAAAGCAGAGTAGGGAAAGGAAGGTGTCTGCATGCCGTTCGGGCTTTTCGTTGTCGCCTATCTATTCTTGGCAGGCGCGGGCGCAGGCTCTTTCTTCTTTGCTGCTTGCGGCGCTTTCTATGATGCGCTGCGACAGACCGAACGCTCCAACGAGAGCCGCGAAATCCTGTCGGGCGGTTTTCTGGCCGCGCCGTTTCTGCTGTGCGTGGCGTCCGTCTGCTTGCTTCTCGACCTGGGCAGCCCGCATCGGGCGCTTCTGGCGCTTGGCGACCCGTTCGGAAGCGTGCTTTCGTTCGGGGCGTGCTGCCTGGGACTGCTGACGCTTGTCTCCATGGCCGTCGCGGCTTTGGGAATAGCGGAGAGGTTCCCCGTCCGTTTCATGCGCCTCGGTTGCGCCTCGGGTCTCGTACTTGCTCCCCTTGTCATGGGATATACGGGTGTCTTGCTGTGCGATATGGCGGCGGTGGACTTTTGGAACACGCTGCTTCTTGCCGTTCTCTTCGTTTGCTCGTCTCTGACCACGGGGTACGCGTCCTGCATGCTGACCCATGCCTTTTTGAACCCGCTTGCGCCGTCGGCGCCACGCGTCCTGGATGTTTTGGCTCGCGCGCTCCATGTCTCGGAAGGCGTCGTGCTCGCACTCTTCCTGGTCGGCAGGTTTTTCTACTCCGCAAACGCCCAGGAATCGGCCATGTCCCTTCTCTCGGGCTGGTTGGCTCCCGTTTTCTGGGCGGGAGTTGTCTTATGCGGGCTGCTCATGCCCCTTGCTGCATACTCGGCTCGCTCGTTGGCGGCTTCGGCACCCATCGCCCGCATCGTCGCTTCGGCGTTCGCGCTCGTCGGCGGATTCTTCCTCCGGTACGCGATTGTTTCGGCGGCTTCCTATGCGGCCATAGTTGTTCCTATTCTGTAAAAGAAAGAAAAGCAAGCGATGTCAAACAACCCCTCATCGATTCAGATAACCATCGACCAGGATAGCGGTATTCCTATCTGGCTCCAGCTGAGAAACAGGCTGATCTACCTGATCTCGTCGGGGCAGTACGCTGCGGGGGACAAGCTGCCCACGGTTCGTGAGATGGCGGTCAAGCTCGGAATAAACTACAACACGGTCTCGAAGGTCTACCAAGATATCGAGCGAGATGGCTACATCAAATCCCAGCGCGGAAAGGGAACCTTCGTCCACGACGGGTATCTGAAGAACCCTGAGTCGGCGACAGACGAGGTGGACTCCCTGGTGGACGAGTTCATATCCCAGTGCCGTGAGATGGGGGTCCCCCGTTCAGATATCGTTAGC
>CAKTVK010000150.1 GCA_934623455.1 uncultured Eggerthellaceae bacterium
CGTCAAGCATGACGCCTCCTTTGCGACGCAATATTTTACTTGCGGTCATTATACCGTTGCTGGCACAATGAAAAGCCAAGAAGCAACAGGCATTGATACGTGCGGAAGGGTTCAGGCAATGGGTGCGATAAGCGAAAGAACAGGTGCGAAAGCCGAAGCGCTGGATGCAAGGATAGAAAGCGCAGGAGGCGCAGGTGCCGATGCAGAGGTTTTCGGCGCCGCAGACGCAGACGCAGCCACTACCGCTATCGGCGCCAACAGCACAACCCCGGAAAGCTGCGAAGACTGCACCTACCCCACCTTGTTCGGAGAAGCGCAAGTTTTCAACGTGGAAGCATCGGACGGAACACCGCTGCGCTTGCTTTCCATTGGCGATGGATTCCAATCGGCAACGTTCGTGGGTGAACGTCGCTTCGAGCCGCCCTTCGCCTATTGCCGCGCGCTTGATTGCCTCTTTGATGCCCTACCGCAAGCACGTCGTATTTTAATGCTGGGCGGTGGCGCTTTTTCGTACCCCAAGCACGTTCTTATAACGTATCCCCAGGTGGAAATGGATGTTGTTGAGATTGACCCCGTTGTTATCGATATCGCGCGCCGCCATTTCTACTTGGATGAACTCGAGCGCGAATGCGGCAGTCGCCTTTCTGTTTTCGCCTGCGATGGCATGGATTTCCTACGCAGCGCAGCATCCGGTTCCTATGACGCTATCATCAATGACTGCTTTGCGGGAATCGTGCAAGATGCGCCGCTTCTCAGCGAACAAGGCCTTTCTCTTGCGAAGACAGCGCTTGCACCAGGCGGCATGTATCTTTTGAACGGGTTAGCGCAAAACGCGAACGACAACACCGACTGGGACACCCTTGACGCCATCGAGCGCGCGTTGCGCTCCTGCTTCGATGCCGTTGTGCGAGAACCCGTATGCGACCAGGAGTTTTTCGGGAACATCAACCATATTTTCATTGCGCGGTAAATGCGGAATGCATATGGTTGCAGCGTTGTTCTTGCGAATGTCCGCGAATCGACCTAGGGAACGACCGCACGCTACCCTTTGCGCAACTGCAGATTGCCTTGATGGGAGGCAACTCATTCCTTTGCGCGGTTGCGAATCACCTGCCACCCATTTTCCCTGCGGAAAATCGACTATTCCCTTCGTTTATTTCTCATTAAATAAGTATGAATTATAAAATTTCTCTTGACATATCATATACTTTCATTAACATGTGAACAATAATTCATATGTTGAAAGGTTGCATTATGAGCGACAAGAAAAGAGCGCACGAACACGAAGGGTCTTCTGCCGAAGAATCCACCGCCCGTACCGCCGCATCGGAAAGCGCAACGGCAACAAGCTGCTGCACCTGCTCAAGCGCGCCCGTTGATACCGAAGCAGACACCCTTCCCGACGAGGAAATCCTGTACGACCTGGCAGACTTGTTCAAGGTTTTTGCCGATACCACGCGCATAAAAATCCTTTATTGCCTAATGGGAAAACAGCTTTGCGTGGCAGACATTGCAGAAACCGTCTGCGCAACGCAAAGCGCCGTATCACACCAGCTGCGCATCTTGAAGCAAGCACACTTGGTGAAATTCCGCCGCGAAGGGAAAAACGTGATTTACGAACTCTCCGACGATCACGTATACACCATGCTTTCCCAAGGCATGACTCACCTCTGCGAGTAATAAATGCCGCCACAACGGCGCAAAACATCAAAAGGCATCACTGAACAGGGACAACAGTCCCGTAGATGAAAAGGAGAACTAATCATGAAAAAGACGTTCAAACTTGACGAGCTGGGCTGCGCAAACTGCGGCGCAAAAATGGAAGACGCCATCAAGAAAATCGAGGGCGTTGTGAGCGCAAAAGTGAACTTCATGGCGCAGAAACTCACCATTGAAGCAAGCGACGAGCGTTTCAACGCCATCATAGACGAGGCACAACGCATCTGCCATAAAATCGAGCCCGACTGCGATATCGTGCGTTAAGGCAACATCAGCTCATATCGCATCGGTCCGGATCAGCTCAATCGAGCGCGAACCAGCCAAGCGAAACCTCCTCTGCGCGGGAGCCTTCGCTTGGCTGCAAAGCCGAACACCCCGTTAGTCAACCTGAACCAACCGCACGTTGATTCTCAAGGAGAAACACCTTTGAATAAGAAGCAGAAAAAATGGCGAAACCGTATTATTGTTGCGTTATGCCTGTTCGTTGTTGTTTTCGCGTTTTGCGAGCTTGCGCCGCTCGAAACGTGGACAGGCAGCAAGCAGACCGCCATTGTCATTGAATTCGCGCTGTTTTTAGTTCCCTATCTTATTGCTGGCTACGATGTGCTGCGCAAGGCGGTGCTGGGAATCGTGCATCGTCAGCCGTTCGACGAATGTCTGCTCATGACCGTTGCAACGGTAGGCGCGTTCGCTTTGGTCGCGTTCCCTGAAGGCGATCCCCATATGGCAGAAGGCGCTGCTGTTATGCTGTTTTACCAGGTGGGAGAGCTGTTTCAGAGTTACGCCGTTTCAAAGAGCCGCAAGAGCATTTCCGACATGATGGATATTGCGCCCGAATTCGCGAACATCGAGCGCGACGGTCAGCTGGAAGAAGTTGACCCCGACGACGTTGCCGTAGGCGATGTGATTGTGGTGAAGCCGGGCGAACGCGTTCCCTTGGACGGCACAGTACTTGAAGGCTCAAGCGACTTGGACACATCCGCACTCACCGGCGAATCACTTCCCCGCCGCGTACGCGAGAACGACGATGTGATCAGCGGCTGCGTGAACCTGAATGGCGTTTTGCGCATAACGGTTACAAAGCCTTACGGCGAATCCACCGTGCAACGCATCCTTGAACTGGTGGAAAACGCCTCGGACAAGAAAGCACGCACCGAGAATTTCATCACGCGTTTCGCGCACATTTACACCCCCATCGTTACGTTGGGCGCTCTGGCGCTGGCAGTGCTGCCCTCGCTTTTTGCAGGTGGCGCTTGGGCCACCTGGGTCGAGCGCGCACTTACGTTCCTTGTTGTGTCGTGCCCTTGCGCCCTGGTCATTAGCGTGCCGCTGTCGTTTTTCGGTGGCATTGGTGGGGCATCGCGCCACGGCATTTTAGTAAAGGGCGGCAATTACCTTGAGGCGCTTGCCCAGGTAGATACTGTAGTGTTCGATAAAACGGGAACGCTCACAACCGGAACATTCCAGGTCACCGCGCTACATGCTGCGCAGGGCGTTACAGAAAAACAACTTCTGGAAGCCGCTGCGGCCGTGGAATCGTATTCCGATCATCCCATTGCCCAGTCGGTGCGCACTGCCTACAGCTCCGGATTTGAAAGCATCGGCGAATGCACCAAGGTCAACGACACAGCAAGCGAAATCGATCGCAGCCGCATTGCCCAGGCGGAAGAGATGGGTGGACACGGCGTAAGAGCGCTGGTAGACGGTAAGATTACGATTGCTGGAAACGATAAGCTCATGGCAGCGGAAGGCATTCCTTTCCAGCCCTGCACCGAAGTTGGCACCGTTATTTACGTAGCGCAAGAAAGCCGGTTCCTGGGTTCGATTGTTATCTCCGACGCCCTGAAACCCGATGCTGCGGATGCCATTACGCGTCTTCACGCTGCCGGCGTTAAACGCTGCGTTATGCTCACGGGCGATCGCGAAGAGGTTGCAAACGACATTGCTTCTCGCTTGCACCTTGACGCCGTGCATGCGCAGCTTCTTCCCCAAGATAAAGTCGATGAATTCGAACGGATTCTGGAAGCGCAGGTCAACGGATCAAAAGTTGTGTTCGTGGGAGACGGCATCAACGATGCGCCCGTGCTTACGCGCGCCGATGTGGGCATTGCCATGGGCGCACTGGGGTCCGATGCTGCTATTGAGGCGGCCGACGTAGTGCTTATGGACGACAAACCCTCGAAAATCAGCGCCGGCATCCTTATTGCACGCAAGACCATGCGCATCGCACGCCAGAACATCGTGTTCGCCCTTGGCGTGAAACTGCT
>CAKTVK010000151.1 GCA_934623455.1 uncultured Eggerthellaceae bacterium
CCAAGAGTTCGTTGCTCTGGTTACGAAAGAGCGGGCCGAGGCGCTGACCGACGCTTCCTTCACCGTTATTGAGGCGTGCGAGGACCATGCAATTCAGGAATTCGCATACAATAGCGACCTGAACCTTAACGGCAAGGTCAACATTGTGGACGCTCAGATTGCCTACGATTTGGCATACGGTGTATATGCCGATTTCTCGCAGGTTTCTATGAAGCAATGGCTTGCTGGTGACGTGAATAACGACGGCGCGCTTGATGCCGCCGATGCGTTCGCTATTCAGTACAAAGTTCATCACGGAGCTTTTGCGACCGAGTAGTTGTTTCTCCGCTTTCTATTGGGGGAGGTTCCTTTGTGGGATTTCCCTCAATTATTTTATTATACGAATAGATTAATTCACATATAATAGCCATACGAGAATAAATAAAAGGAAGCATCCAGGAGGGCTGCAATGAACGTGAAAGATTATCGTTTGACCAAAGCGGTTATCGATCAGCTTGAGCCCGGTATGCTGCTCCATAATAGTTCAGGTCGGTCGTTTCGCCAGGTCATCATGATAGACCACAATCGTCGTGAAGTTGTGGTGCGCACCGAGCGCGGCAAAAAGGTTCCTCTGGCCAGGTGAGCGCGCTTCCGTTCGACGCCGTTGAGCAGCATGGGGAGATTGCGCTTCCTCGGTAGACGTTCCTTTTTTGGGGAGAGCAACGGCGCAAGGGAGGTCCCTGTTCGGGGGAAGGCCTCTGCATTGCCTTCGGGCTTCGTGCGCATTCTTTTACCGAATCTGCTTCATTCCAAATACTCGTGTCTCCGTCTTTTTTCCGACAATCCCTTCACGCTTATTCATCATTTTGCGTCCTTTTGCGTATTTCTTTATTATTGTCATGTTATGTGACAAGACAGTTGTATATACTCTCAAAAAACAACGATACGAAGATAAGGGAGCATCACGTGGAAACCGTAAAGGATTTATTCGAACGCAAGGGCGTAGAAATATCGGTACAACGCTACTTGATTGACGCAATGAGCGCTATGGCGCAGGGTCTTTTCGCGTCTCTTCTTATGGGTACCATTCTTTCAACGCTGGGAACGCAGACGGGTCTTCAGCTTTTAGTTGACATTGGAGCGTTTGCGAAATCGGCAGCGGGCCCTGCTATGGCAATTGCTATCGGTTACGCTTTGAAAGCGCCGTCTCTTGTGCTGTTTTCCCTGGTTGCCGTTGGTGTTGCGGCAAACCAGCTCGGCGGTGCGGGTGGTCCCTTGGCGGTGCTGGTCATTGCAATTATCGCCAGCGAGTGCGGCAAGCTGGTGTCAGGCGCCACGCGCATTGACATTCTGGTCACGCCGTTCGTGACGATTTTCGTGGGCTGCGGGCTTTCCTATCTGATTGCTCCGCCCATTGGCACGGCGGCAAGCTCTTTGGGCGCGCTGATCATGTGGGCCACTGAGTTGCAGCCGTTCGCAATGGGCGTTATCGTGTCCGTTGTTGTGGGCATTGCACTCACGCTGCCCATCTCTTCTGCTGCTATTTGCGCAGCTCTGGGCCTTACGGGTCTGGCCGGTGGCGCTGCGGTTGCCGGTTGTTGCGCGCAGATGGTGGGCTTCGCCGTTATCAGCTTCAAGGAAAATCGTTGGGGTGGTTTGATTTCCCAAGGCCTGGGAACCTCTATGCTGCAAATGGGAAACATCGTGCGTAACCCGCGCATTTGGATTGCGCCAACGCTTGCCTCGGCCATAACGGGCCCTATTGCAACGTGCCTGTTCGGAATGACCATGGACGGCGCCGCAATCTCGAGCGGCATGGGAACGTGCGGCATGGTAGGCCCCTTGGGCGTGTACACGGGCTGGCTTGCCAACATCGAAGCAGGCACCATGGCCAGCATCACGGCGTTTGATTGGGCGGGCCTTGCTCTGATTTGCATTGTCCTGCCCGCAATTTTGTCTTGGATTTTTGCTCAGCTGCTGCGTAAAATAGGATGGATCAAAGACGGCGATATGAAGCTGGAGCAGGCGTAATGGAGCACGTGGATAAAGAGCAGGGCGAAGTGGCTAATGAAATAGTCGGCGCGGTGGCAGCACAGGCGGGCGCGGTGCCAGGAGAGGCTTCGGGCGCCGTGCGAACTGGGTTGCCCGCAATGAGCGCCGCGCCCGATAGTGCCGTGCCCGGTGTCGACGCACCAGCGGGGCAGGCGGCGCCGTTGGGCGCGCCGAGTGTTACTGGTGATGTTCGGCGCGCGCAAATCGTCTTGCTTCTGCAAGAGGCGTCAAAGCCGATTTCCGGCCAAGCGCTGGGAGAGAAATTGCAGGTTAGCAGGCAGGTTATTGTGACTGATGTTGCTTTGCTTCGCGCGTGCGGCCATGATATTGTTTCCACGAACCGAGGCTATGTTCTTAAGCGGTCAAGCACTCAGGTGGTTCGACTGGTCAAAGTTCGCCATACGCCCGAGCAAATTGAGGATGAGTTAGACGCCATTGTTGACCTGGGTGGATGCGTGGTTGACGTTATGGTGAATCACCGCACGTATGGCAGGTTGTCGGCTCCGCTTGACGTGAAGAGCCGTCGCGATGTGCGTCAGTTCCTGTCCGATTTGAATCAGGGTGTTTCGGCTCCGCTTTCTACCGTGACCGATGGGTATCACTTTCATCATATAAGTGCAGCATCCGAAGATATCGTTGATGAGATCATTTCTGCCCTTGAACAAAAAGGTTTTTTAGCACCGCTTACAAATTATGAAGCACAGGAGTTGTTTTCGTAGCGAATCGCGGGCTTCGTTTTTCTTGAAATAGGAGATTTTTTGAAAAAACTCGATTTCCTCCTATTCTTGCGAGCACGGTTAAAGGAAAAATAGGAGGAAATCGCAAAAATTTCAAAAATCTCCTATTATTTTGACGTTTTTTACCAAACCCAACGCTGGTTATTGATGTTTTCTTCTTGTACGGCTTCGTTTCAGTGGAAAAAATAGGAGGAAATTTAAAAAAATTAAATTTCCTCCTATTTCATGTCTAAGAAATGTATTGAAAATAGGAGAAAATCATAAAAAACTTGATTTCCTCCTATTTTTACTTTTTTCAGCCGAAATCTGTGGGGTAGCGCCCTTTGCTCCTGGCTTTTGCTCGAACTTGCGATTTGTTTTGGTGGGCAAGAGCCGATGAGCATAGCTCGCTTTTGGTTTTAGCTAAAACCCTGTTCTTTTTGTCGGGTAAGCGCTATTGGATAATCCCGGCAAAACGCGGCATCAATTACTCTTTACGCTCTGCTCTGTAAAGAAGATGCGATACCACATAAGGAACATGAAGCAGATCCATATCTTCCGGCTGTTATCGGCGCCGGCGCGATGGTCGTCAAGCAGCTTGAGCAGCTGATCAGCGTTGAAAAACTGCTGCGCTTCGAGGCCGGTGAACCACTCTTTTACCTGCTGGTAATAGCGGTCTTCGCGAAGCCAATTGACTACCGGCACGGGAAATCCGAGTTTCTCCTTTTGAGCCCATTGCTGGGGGATTGCGCGCTCGGCGGCTTCTCGCAGTGCAATCTTCGTCTGGTGTTCGTTGGTTTTCAGCGGGGTAGGAATAGTGCGCGCAAGGTCGAATACGGCACGGTCAAGGAATGGCACGCGGCTTTCTAGGGAGTGCGCCATGGACATCTTGTCGGTTTTGAGCAAGATATCGCCAACAAGCCAAAAGTGCAGGTCAAGGTACTGCATACGCGTTGTCTCATCAAGATTTTGGGCAGCTGCTTTCGCATACGTTGGCGTCACCAAGTCCTGTGGGTCGCCCACGCTTACTGGCTCCTTCAAAAGTGCCGCACGTTCTTCGGGTGAAAACGCAACGCCGTTTGCGTTCGTATAATACCAGTCCTCCACGGTGTGGCTTGCGCGGTTCAGATAATTTGCGCCGCGCAGGTGCAGCGCGCTTGCCAAATG
>CAKTVK010000152.1 GCA_934623455.1 uncultured Eggerthellaceae bacterium
GTTAAGGCCGCCATCGCCGAAAGTACTGCGGGGGAAGCCCGTGGGAGGATAGGACGTCGCGCTCATGAAGGGCGTTTGCGCGCCCGGGCACGCTGCCCGGGGGCGACATGCCGGAAGGGGGGCCGCAGCGATGCGGCCCCCTCTTTTTACAGTCATTTGCCTTCATCTTTTGATCCAGGATGCAGAGAATGCCATATTGCCTTCGCTTGCCGCCATCATCGAAATCGTTCACAGTTCTTTGAAATCGGATGAAAATGCCTGTAAAACCCCCGATATCGGATAACTGTGAACGATTTTGAAATCGCAATTGTGTGAAACCCAATATTATGGTTATTTCTTTTCGGCGCTTGCTTCTTATCTGTTCCCGATTCTATTTTGTATGTTGCGTGGGCTTCTTGGTTCCTGGCAAAAACGGGATTTCCAATCGTTGCAAAAACGGGGTATACTAAATGCGATTTATCGCTGTTTTAATGGGAGTTTGTTATGTCGGATGCTTCTAAACAAATTGAAAAGTTAATCGTTGATTTATCGGATTCATCGCGCAAGAAACGCCAGGAAGCTGCTTTGGCTTTAGCGGATTGCAGCAAGGATAATGCGCAAGCGCTTTTGCCATACGGTGATGATCTGGTCGATGCACTTGAGTCCCGTGATGCTCGCACGCGCTGGGCTCTTATTGATGTTCTTACAGCGATGAGCTCCTATGATGCTGATTTGTGCGTGAAAGCGCTGCCCGGTATTGAGGATGCGCTTTTTGACGAGAACAATGGACCGTTGCATTTGGCATCGTTCCGTTTCCTGTGCAGCTATGGCGCGCAGTCGCCCCAGGCGTCTGACAACGTGTGGTCGCTTTTGGATGAAGCTATTCAGTGCTTCCATGGCGATCAGGAGTTCCAAGACATGCTTAATCTTCTTGTCGATTTCTCGTTGGGGAACTTGTCGGCAGAAACAAAGAAAAGCTTCTCTGATCGTATGCTTTTCGACGCGCGCAACAATAGGGGCTTAACGCAGCGACGAGCTCAGACAATTGTTGATAATCTTGCTAAATAACACCGATGGCGGGCTTTTAGGTCCGCCATTTTTTATGCCCGTGGTATAGTCTCGGTTTAACTGTGTATTGAAGAAAGGCGTCGTTATGGCTAAACATACGGTAACTTTGATTCCCGGCGATGGTATTGGCGTGGAAACGTCTGCCGCCATGCAGCGCGTTGTTGATGCGTCGGGTGCGTCGATTGAGTGGGAAGTCGCTCCTGCAGGTGCTGCGTGCCTGGAGCCTCACGGTGCATTGCTGCCGGAATCCACGCTAGAGTCCATTCGTCGCAACGGCGTTGCCATCAAAGGCCCCATTACGACGCCGGTGGGTACGGGTTTCCGCAGCGTGAATGTTGCGCTGCGCCAGGCGCTCAAGCTGTATGTGTGCTTGCGTCCCGTTATGTCGCTTCCCGGTGCGGGTGGGCGCTACAATGACGTTGACTTGGTTATTGTGCGTGAAAACACGGAAGATTTATACGCAGGCATTGAATTCGAGGAAGGCTCCGCGGAAGCCGCCGCGCTCATTGATTTCGTGCAGCAGCGCGCGGGTCGCACGATTCTTTCCGACTCGGGTATTTCTTTGAAGCCGATTTCCAAAACAGCTTCGCGCGATATTGTGGAGTACGCGTTCGATTATGCGGAAAAGCAGGGACGCAAGAAAGTCACCGCTGTTCACAAAGCGAATATCATGAAGTTTTCCGATGGTCTGTTTTTGCATACGGCGCGTGAAGTGGCGACCGGACACGCGGATGTTGCGTTCGACGAGCGCATTGTGGATGCGTTTTGCATGAATATGGTCATGGATCCGTCGCAATTCGACGTAGTGGTGTTCCCGAATTTGTATGGCGACATTGCCAGCGACTTGGCAGCGGGCCTGGTGGGCGGCTTGGGTATTGCGCCGGGTGCGAATATCGGCAGGGATTATGCCGTGTTCGAGGCCGTTCATGGTTCGGCACCCGATATTGCAGGCAAGAATTTAGCGAACCCCACGGCAGAGATTCTGTCGGGAGCGTTGATGCTTGATCACCTGGGCGAGCAGCAAGCCGCAGAGCGTATTCGCCAGGCGGTTCGTGCGGTGTACGCAAAAGGCGACGTGCTTACGGGTGATATTCGCCGCGCAACGGGATCTTCTGTCGCGCCCGCAACCTGTTCGCAATTTACGGATGCTTTAATTGATGCGATGACGCGATAATGCAAGGGCGCGCTTATGCGCTGCGCGAAGGGCGCGTTGTGGATCCAGCCTGCGAGGCTCTGCGCGCTGGTATCGCATGTTGTTGTGGATGTGTGCGCGATTGTTCGGGCTCAGTATCTTCTGTTTGCGCAGGTGAGCGCATGGGCGCATAACATTTTCGCATGAGTAAGCTTATGAAGGAGAAGCGAAATTGGCTGAATCATTCAAGCAGGAACTTTCTGTTGCGGGGCAGCGTTATGCGTTCTACCCGGTGGACGCTATTCAGGGCACCGGGCGTTTGCCGTTGTCGCTGAAGATTCTTGTTGAAAACGTTTTGCGTAACGTGCAAGATGAAGAGCAGGCCACGCGCCTTGCCCAGCGCATTGTTCAGGCTGGTCTGGCGGGTTGCACGGGTGAAGAAGTTGAGTTCATGCCCGCGCGCGTGCTGTTCCAGGACTTTACCGGCGTGCCCGTGTTCGTTGACTTCGCCACGATGCGCGAGGCGTGTGCTCGATTGGGTGGCGATCCGAGCCGCATTAATCCGCAGATTCCCTGCGATCTTGTTATCGACCACTCTATCATCGCTGATTCGTTTGGCTGCTCTACGAGTCAAAGCGAAAACGAAGCAATCGAGCAGCAGCGCAACGGCGAGCGCTACACGTTCTTGAAGTGGGCGCAAAAATCGTTCCAAAACGTGCGCATTGTGCCGCCGGGAGTAGGCATTTGCCATCAGTTGAACATCGAGAATTTCGCGCAAGTCGCCATGACCGATGCGTGGAAACGTTGCGCAGATGGCGAAACGTGCGCAGCGGCAGATAAAGCCGCGGATGAAGCCGTAGCTGAAGCCGCCGACGCAGCAAGCGCAACAAGCGAACCGCTTTCCGTGTACTTCGATACGTTGGTGGGCACCGACAGTCACACGCCCACCGCAAACGGCATTGGCGTTTTGGGTTGGGGCGTGGGCGGTATTGAGGCCGAGGCCGCAGCATTGGGCCAGCCTATCACCACGCTTGTGCCGCGTGTTGTGGGCGTAAAGCTTGTGGGACGCTTGTCTGCAGGTGCGTCTGGCATGGACGTGGCGTTGAAATTTGCGCAGGTCCTGCGCGCGGAAAACGTTGTCGGATGCTTCGTTGAGTGCTTTGGCGAAGGTGTTGCAAGCTTGAGCGCCACGCAGCGCGCGTGCATTTCCAACATGACGCCCGAATATGGTTCAACGTGCACGCTTTTCCCCGTGGACGAGCAGACGCTTGAGTACCTGCGCATGACGGGGCGCAGCGAAAAGCAGATTCGTTTGGTGGAAGCGTATGCGAAACGCCAGGGAACGTGGGCAGAAGCCGCCGACGCGAGCGACACGGGTGATATGAACTGCGCGTATGCGCAGATTGTTGAAATCGACTTGTCTGCTATTGAGCCCTGTTTGGCGGGACCGTCGCGCCCGCATGATCGCATTTTGCTGTCC
>CAKTVK010000153.1 GCA_934623455.1 uncultured Eggerthellaceae bacterium
CGCGGACTTGAGCATATCGACCGTGGCTACGAGGATTACGTGGGAAAACTTGCATCTTTGGGCGCATCGGTTGCGCGTAAAGTTGTGTAGCAAGTGACCCTAGGGCGAAGTGGGTTTTACGTGGCATTCTCCGACGATAACAATGCATCCCGGTCATCGCGGTCTTCTCGTCGTGGGTCCGAGCGTTCGTCCAGTCGTGGCGGTGAGCGCGGGTCCTATCGCGCATCAGCTCGCAGCTCCAGTCGTGGTGCGGAGCGCGGTGCCCGTGGCGACGCCAATCGTGACGCCACCCGCGGTGCGAGTCATGCTGCTGCGCATGCGTCGCGTCGCACCGTTAACGCTGCTCAGTCGCGTAAAACATCGGAGCAGATTCGCTCGAACACGTACGGAACGCATCATGGCGCTTCGAATGGCGCGGTGTCGGGTTCTGCGCGCCGCGCTGCATCGGGCGTGGTGCCGCAAGTAGAAAATATGTCGCGTCATTCAGGAAATGCTGCAGCCGCAAACATATCCAGCCGCCGCCAAGCTAAGCGCGCGAACAGGGGATACGTTGATCAAATTACGCCGACTACCATGTCGGGCGAAAGCGTGGGCGCGTATTCCCGCCGTATGAATCGCCGCAACTTCGGACAGGAGATCCAGCGCAAATCGAGCATGAAACGCGCAGGATTCATTCTGGCGGCGTTGCTTTTGATTGCGGGCATTGGCGCTGCGGCCGCGTACTTCGCGTTCTTCGCTTCAGTTGATGCGCGTCTTGCTGCGGGAAGCGATGACGGTCTGTCCGCTTCGCTGACCGCCCAAGAGCAAGGCCAGCCGTTCTACACGCTTCTCACGGCCGATTTGAACGATACGAACGGCAACAACAACATTGACGCCATGCTGCTTGCGCGCCTTGATCAGTCAACCAAGCAAATCACGCTGGTGGCCATTCCGGGCAACTTGAAGGTGGCAACGGGGGACTCCCAGGTGTCGTTGTCTTCCGTTTTAGCTTCTGCGGGCGCATCGAGCGCCGTGAATGCGGTGTCGTCGCTTACGGGCGTGAAAATCTCCCATTACCTGCACATCGATAAAGCGGGTTTCGTGAAAATCGTTGATGATCTGGGCGGCGTTTCTGTTTCCGTGAAAGAGGTCGTGGATGATCCGCAGGCGGGTAGCATCTACCTTTCCGTGGGCGAGCAAACGCTTGATGGCGCTTCGGCTGCCGTGTATTTAGCGGCGGCCAATTACAAGAAGGGCGTTGAAACGCAGATGACCTGTCAGCTTGAATTCGCGCAGGCATTCGCTACGCGATTTTTTGCGAACGACGGCGGTTTCGTTCTTGATGGCAAGCTTGACGATTTAGCATCGCACCTGGTCACTGACATGTCGGCGCATGAACTTCAGGACTTTTTGGATGAGCTGCAAGGCACTAATGGCAGCGCAATCTATGTTGCGCAAATCGAGGGTTCCGAGCAAAGCTCCACGGCTCATGGGTACACCGCAAAGCTTTTCTATCCCACAGCGTCAAGTGTGACGAATCTAATGGCAAAAGTTGATGAAGGCTCCGATCCTTCCGTTTTGACGCAGCAGAACCAAGCGGCTTCTGTTGACAAGGAGTCGTTCGAGATTACGGTTCGCAATGGCTCGGGCATGACGGGCGGCGCCACGTCGCTGGCGCAAATCCTGACCGATGCGGGCTTCACCGTAGCCGAAACGGGCAATGCTGATAGCTACGTGTACACGGAAACGCTGGTCATCTACCTTGATCCTGCATATAAAGAAGCATGCGAAGCGGTTGTGCAGGCGCTGGGTACGGGGCGCGTGGTGAATGGCATCAATGGCTACACGTTCGACACCGAAGTTCTGGTTGTGCTTGGCTCCGATTGGAAACCGCTTTCGTAAAAGCTTGCGAAGGGGCCGCAATGCGGGCGCGCGGCGGGAAGAACTCGCCGCTTGTTGCGTATGGGGAAGGCGCGTGGCGGGAAGAGCTCGCCTCACGACTCCGCTTGGATAATGCTTCTCCTTAGCTGCAACCCGCTCAACTTATCCAAAGCGTCGCAGTTCGGCTCGATTCTTCCCGCCCCGCGCCTTTCGCCGGTCAATGCTTCTCTTTGGTCGCAACCCACTTCGCTTGCTCGAATCGTCGCAGTTCGGCTCGATTCTTCCCGTTTCGCGACCTGTTCGCGTTTATTCCTTCTTGCAAATAAGCAACAGATAAAAAGTAATGCGCTTACGTATAACTTGCGTGAGCTTGCGGCGCTTACCATGGATTGCGCGGTCATTCGGTGTCGAACGTGAAATCGTTTCTGCTGGGGCGGAAAAGGGAAGGGGGCACATCGTAAACACGACGCGCCCCCTTCGGCGGTGTAGATATGTTTTGTTTCAGCTGCGGGCTTGGAATTACCAGCGATGGAACGTCATGCCGCCCTGAACCGGACCAACAACGATACCCTGGCCGGGGCTTGCAGCGTGAATCATCTGGCCGCCGCCAATGTAGATGCCGCAGTGGCCGCTATTCACGGCAATGTCGCCCGGCTGCGGGTCAGATACTTCGGTGTAGCCCAGGAACGTGTACGTGGTGCCCAGGCGGCTGTAGTTGCCGGTCAGGCAGTAGCTCACGAAACCAGAGCAGTCAAAGCCAGTCGGGCCAACGCCGCCCCACACGTACGTGTTCGTGCCTTCGTTGTACAGCGCCCACGCGCGTCCTACGGTCGATCCCGCATCGGCGCGTCCGGAGTAGCTGTTATTCGTGCCGCCCGAGGAAGAGCCGCCGCCATTGCCATTGTCGCTGTCGTCGTCGGAATCATTGTTCTGGTTGTTATTCCATTCATCCAGCGCGGCAGCGTCGCGTGCCGCCTGCTCTTGGGCAAGCAGCTCAGCGGCTTCGGCGCTCAGGTTGTCGTAGATGGCCTGGACCTCGGCAACAACGGATTCAGCTTCGTTCTTGATCTCTTCGGCTTCCTTTGCCTTCTGCGTAGCAATTTCTTGCTGCTCAACCAAAACGATCTTCTGCGCTTCGATTTCGGCCTTCAAGTCTTTCGTTTCAGAAATCATGTCGGCATCATTTTGGTTCAAAATGGCCAGAAGATCCCAGTTGTTCGCGAATTCCTCGAAGGATGTAGCGCCGAACAGCAGGTCGATAACGGTCAAGTTGCCGGAGCGATACATTGTGCGTGCGCGCGTGCCCATGAGCTCCTGAAGCTTGGCAATGCGTTGCGTTGCGGCATCAATGCGATCTTGGGCTTCCTGAACGGCCGCTTCGGCGGCTTCTTGTTCGGCAACGGCTTCCACCCAGTTGTTCGATGCGGTGTCCAAGAATTCCTGCTTCTCAGTCAGTTGCTCATAGGCGGCATTGGCTTCGGCCTGCTTGTCGTCTCCCGGCGTTGCAAACGCAGAGAAGGGAAGCGCCAAAGCCAAAAGAAGTGCGAGCGTTGCACTCAGCGTGGCCTTCGCGAAAGTTTTTTTGCTTGCAAATGATTGGTGCATAATAAATACCCTTACAAAATTGGGGTCAATACTCCAGGGATAATACCACAGCGGCGGCGCAAGCCCGGCAAAGCGAACGCAGATTACACATCTTGCGTAAACTAACTATATATAAGTTAATTTGCAAGTTCATCCGAACACTTGCGTTTTGTTCTCGAACTGACCCGAACGCGTTCGGATGAGTCCGAG
>CAKTVK010000154.1 GCA_934623455.1 uncultured Eggerthellaceae bacterium
GGTTTCCATGTCCGACAGGCTTCGTACCACGCTTCTTCCGCTGATTGCCGCGTTCATCTGGGGTATTGCGTTCGTGGCGCAAAAAGGCAACACGGCGGGCGCGCTCACGTTCAACGCCGCGCGCTCGCTGGTTGCATTCCTTTTCGTGCTTGTCGTCCTTGCCGTGATGAGCAGGGGAAAGAGCCGGGCGAAGGGACCGGCATCGGATGCATCGTCGCAGGTGGGGGCGCAAACATCGCCGCGTGGAAAAGAGTCCGGGAAGGACCAGGAGGCGGCGACGGGTCAAAGTCGCAAGGGCCTGGGGAAGGTGTTGGCGTCGTTTGCTGGCCTGCTTACGGGCGGCACGCCCCGGGAAACGCGCGCTATTTGGCTGGGCGGCGCTTGCTGCGGTTTGGCGCTTGCGTGCGCGACGTTTTTGCAGCAAACTGGCCTGGATGCAGACACCGAGGCCGGAAAAGCGGGCTTCCTTACCGCCATGTATATCGTGCTTGTTCCCGTTTTGGGCCTGGCGCTGAAAAAGAAAGCGCCCGCAAACGTGTGGATGGCCGTTGTTGTGGCCGTGGTGGGGCTGTATCTGCTGTGCGTGAAAGAAGGCCTGGCCATTCGCCCAAGCGATTTGGTGGTGCTGGCGTGCTCGTTTCTGTTTGCCGTTCAGATTCTGTGCATCGATCACTTTTCGCCGCATTGCAACGGCGTGAAGCTCTCGTGCGTGCAGTTCCTGGTGTGCTTTATTGTTTCCGCAGTTCCAGCACTTATATTCGAAGAGTTTTCGCTGCCTGCTTTGGGACAAAGCGCGCTGCCCATTCTGTATCTGGGCGTGTTTTCATCGGGTGTTGCGTATACGCTGCAAATCATCGCGCAGAAAAACGCCAACCCCACGGTGGTGTCACTGCTGCTTTCCATGGAGTCGGTTTTCAGCGTGCTTGCAGGTGCGGTGTTGCTGGGCGAAGTGCTCAGCGGCCGCGAGTACCTGGGCTGCGTACTCATGGCGGCCGCTGTGGTGTTAGCTCAGCTTCCTGCGCGCTCGGCAACTACTCCTCAACAACAATAACTGCTGCCTTAGGGGCATTTGCGCCGATAGAGACAATGCCTTTCAGGCAAGAGGACTTCGTCGCTGACCTCCCCTTTCGTTGGGACTCCAGATGTCCTCATTATGGCACGATGATAGGGCGCATTGCACGTGAATATGCGTCATTTTGGGCATTAAATCCGCATCGCTATGCCATAATGGCAAAAGAAAAAGCACGACAGAAAGGCTTCTCATGGAAAAAATTGCGAGCTTTACTATCAATCATCTGACGCTCGAGCCGGGCGTTTATGTTTCCCGCGTTGATACCGACCCCGCTGGCGGCACGGTTGCCACCACGTTCGACCTGCGCTGGACGGCCCCGAACCGCGAGCCTGTTATGGACACGGCGGCTGTTCATGCTGTTGAGCACTTGGCGGCAACGTTCTTGCGCAATAACGAAGAATGGAAAGAGCGCGTGCTGTATTTCGGCCCCATGGGCTGCCGTACGGGCTTCTACTTGATTCTGTTTGGCGAATACGAGCCGCGCCACATTATTGGCCTGCTGCGCGATATGTGCGCATTCATTGCATCGTTCGAAGGCGAAATCCCTGGTGCACGCCCCGAAGAGTGCGGAAACTGGCACGACAGCGACCTTCCCATGGCGCGCTACCACGCAAAGCGCTGGCTGGAGCAAACGCTGAACAACATTGACGACGCCCATATGACGTACCCCACGTTTTAAGGGCAAGGGGAAGGCGAAGGCGCGTGCAAAGGCTGGCGAAGTCGCAGATGGCGTGGGCGCGTGCGTTGGTGATCGCCGGCAAGGGCGAAGGCTTGCCGGCGGCTACACGGGCGAACAGCCGGGCGGCGCAAGCGCACAGGAGCGGCATTGCGCCCTTCGCATCAGTATCGACAAACTAAGCAGAAAGCGAGCGTGTTTCGTAGCATGACGAAAATTGGCATTATTGGCGCCATGGAGGTTGAGGTAAGCTACCTGAAAGGGCGCCTTGAAAACGCAACATCCCAGGTGATTGCGGGTATGGAGTTTGCGGAAGGAACGTTTAACGGCGTGCCCGCCGTGGTTGTTTTCTGCAGCGTTGGCAAGGTGAACGCAGGCATTTGCGCGCAGATTCTTGTTGACCGCTTTAGTGTGACGCATGTCATTAACACGGGCGTGGCGGGTTCGCTTGACGCCGTTATCAATATTGGCGACTTGGTTGTGTCCACCGATGCCGTCCATCACGATATGGACGTATGCAATCTTGGTTACGAGCCTGGTCAGGTGCCTGGTTTCAAGGAGGTTTATTTCCCGGCGGACGAGCAGCTGCGCAACATTGTCAAGCAGGCGGCGGCGCAAGTTGCAACCGATATTGCCGTGTTTGACGGCCGCGTTGCATCGGGTGATCAATTCGTGCGCACCGATGCCGAAAAACAGCGTATCATCAGCACGTTTGCAGCGCGCTGCTGCGAAATGGAAGGTGCAGCTATTGCTCACGCGTGTTTCTTGAATGGCGTTCCGTTTGTTATTGTGCGCGCGATTTCCGACAAAGCCGATGGCTCCGATGCCGAGCTCTATCCCGTTTTCGAGGAGAAAGCCGCTCATCACTGCGCCGCTATTGTTGAACGCGCAGTCGCGCTGCTGGCGTAGTTGCTGCCGCAGTGCGGCGGCGCGCCTTCGCGGGCTTGTTTCGTGAACGCACGCTCTACCAGCTCAAACCGCGTGCCGCAGGCCATGCGTGTGCGTGCCGTTCGCAGCTGCGCGTGTGCTGCGACCCCAACGCATGCGCCCTCTGCCCTGCTTTTCTGATGCGTGGGCGAACAAGCGAATGCGAAAAGCGGCCGATTGCTATATACTGACAGACGTTATCTATTATGAGGCAAGGGAGGTACCCGTGCTTAAAGCTATGATTGTTGACGACGAGGCTCCAGCTCGTTCCGAGCTGCGCTTTCTGTTGGACGAAACCGGCCAGACCGAGGTCGTTGCAGAAGCGGGCAGTGTCCGCGAAGCAATTGAAAAACTGAAGGAATTTCCCTGCGATGTGATTTTCCTGGACATCAACATGCCCGAGGCAACGGGCTTGCAGCTGGCGGACGCGCTGCGTCATTTGAAGTTCCCGCCGGCCGTTGTTTTTGTGACCGCTTACAGCGAGCACGCGCTGGACGCTTTCAAGGTGAATGCCATTGATTACCTGGTGAAACCCGTGGAAACCGAGCGTTTGCAGCAGGCAATTGCCCGTGTGCGCGAGCACGTTGCGCTGCATGCGCAGGCTCAGCATTCCGAGCGCATTCCGGTGGAAAAGGGTGGCAAGAAAATCCTGGTCAGCATCGACCGCATTCGTTTCGTTATGGCGCGCGATGATTACGCGTACCTGCAGACCGACGTTGATCGCTACTTCTCTACGGTCAGCTTGGCTCAGCTGGAAAAGCGCCTGGACGGCCACGGATTCTTCCGCGTGCATCGCGGCTATCTGGTCAATCTTTCCATGGTGCAAGAAGTGGAAGCGGTTGCTGGCGGCACGCTGTTGCTGACCTTGGCCGATGTGGACGAAAAGATTCCGGTGTCGCGCCGTCGCGTTTCCGCTTTGAAGAAGGCGCTTGGCCTGTAA
>CAKTVK010000155.1 GCA_934623455.1 uncultured Eggerthellaceae bacterium
CAGCACCAGGTCTGCTTCGCCGCGCATGACGCCGAAACACAACAGCGCAACGCCGGCAATCAGCAGGGCAACTTGGGCTATTGCTTTTGCATATTTGGACAATCTCATCACTTCCTTCATTTCGCGCTTCATTAGACCACAGGTGATATAAAATCCGCGTTAAGGCAACGGGCGCGATTGTGTAGGGTTTGCGGTAACAATGTGACCCGCATGAAAACGCGCTGCAGGTAAGGCGGGGTGCGGTCAAGGGCGTGTGCGATGCCGGCAAAGGGCGCTGCGGGAAAGCCGCGGATGGCCGCCGCATGGACAGGAGGCTTTGTGCGTATCTTAATTGTGGAAGACGAAAAGGCGCTTTGCGATGCAATTGCGCGCAGCTTACGCCACCTTGATTACAGCGTTGATTGCTGCCACAACGGGCAAAGCGCGATGGATATTCTTTCCTTCGAGCGGTTTGACCTGGTGATTCTTGATTTGAATCTTCCCGATGCGGATGGCATGACCGTGCTCAAAGAGCTGCGAGCAACGGACAGCGAGACAAAAGTTCTTATCTTATCGGCGCGCGGAGAAGTGGCCGATAAAGTGGCTGGCCTGGATGCGGGCGCAAACGATTACCTGACGAAGCCATTCCACTTAGAAGAGCTTGCGGCACGGATTCGCAGCCTTACACGCCGGCAGTTCACGCAAAGCGATGTGGTTTTGACCTGCGGAAATCTTACTTTCGATATGAAAGCGCGCACGGCGCACGCGGGCCAAGAAGCGCTTGCGTTGACCCGAAAGGAAACGGGCATTCTGGAGCACCTTATGCTCAACCAGGGGCGTCCGGTAAGCCAGGAAGAGCTTCTTGAGCACGTGTGGGACAGCAATGCGAACAGCTTCAGTAATTCGATTCGCGTTCATATTTCCTCGCTCAGAAAGAAGCTGCGTGCCGCGCTGGGGCATGATCCTATTCGCAACCGCATTGGCGAGGGCTACGTGATGGAGGATGCCCAATGAGAAGTGGCTCGGTGAAAAAGCTTTCGCTGCAATGGCGCATCACGTTGACCACGGCGCTTTTGGTTTGTGTTACCTGCGTGCTTATGAACTGCCTGATTGGTTATTCGGGAATGCGCTACATGGAGTCAATTGGCAATGGTTTGGCGGCCTATGGCGATATCGATAAAGGCGAGCCGGGTTCATTCGACCCCGAAAACGTTAGCCCTGATCAGGACCTTACAATTATCGTAAGCGATGCGCAGCAGTCGTTTGGCGCAACGAACTGGCTGATTACCGTGGCGGTTACGTTGCTGGGTGGCGTACTTGCGTATTTCGTGAGCGGTCGGGCGTTGCGTCCGCTGCGGGATTTTGCCGCGCAAGTCGAACAGGTACAGCCGAACAACCTGGCCGAAATGAAAATCAGCGAAGACGTGCTGCCTGAGTTCAAGCAGTTCAGCGCATCGTTTAACGACATGATTGACCGCCTTGACCAGGGGTTTAGCGCGCAGAAACAATTCACGGGAAATGCTGCCCACGAATTGCGCACGCCGCTTGCGCTCATGCAGGCGCAAATGGAGCTGTTTTCCCTTGAGCACCCTGGTGTGAACCCTGAAACCGCCGACTTCCTGAAATTGCTGCAAGAGCAAACAGAAAGAATGTCGCAAATGACAAAAACGTTGCTGGAAATGAGCGAGCTGCGTTCCGTTCCCTGCAATGACCGAATTGAGCTGGCGCCACTGGTCGAAGAGGTGTTTGCCGACTTGGCACCCTTGGCGGAGCAACGAGAGATTGCCCTTGAGTGCACGGGCAATGCCGTAATGGTTGGCAGCGATACGTTGATGTATCGCCTGGTCTTCAACCTGGTGGAAAACGCGCTGCGCTACAGCCGCGCCGGTACAGCAGTGGGCGTTTCTGTTTGCGAAGAGCCGAACTGCGTTTTGCTTCGCGTGCGGGATAGGGGAACAGGAATTCCCGAGCAGTATAAAGAGAGCATTTTCCAGCCGTTTTTCCGCGTTGACGGGTCCCGGAGCAGGGAATATGGCGGCGTGGGGCTGGGGTTGTCGCTGGTTTGGGAGATCGCCGCGCTCCACGGTGGTGCCGTGGAAGTCGAAGAAAGCACCAACGAAGGCACGGTTATGCTGGTGACACTTCCGAAAGGTGCGCTTGAGTGACGCGCTGCGCTGGCATCAGTGATAGCTGGCGCGCTCTACCACGGCTAACGCATCCAGATAATCCTTCTCCGATGTCTTTTTGAGCTCTTTTCTCATGTTCGGATCGTTGAGCGGCGAAACAACAAGAATCTGGTTTCCCGGGCGCAGCTGCGAATTGTAATTCTTGACCATGATCTTCATGAATTTGCGCGTTGCGATTTTCGCGTTGTCGCCTTCTTTGTATTTATCGCGATACTCGGCGAGCATTCCCCTGAATATATAGGAGTCCGTTTCGCACAGGTACGAAAGGCTTTCCATGTCAATCATGCCCATGTCCACTGCTTTGGACATGGTTAAAAAACCACGCTTTTTAATGTCGCTGTTGCCCATCATCGTGATCATGTACGAGCGAACGTTGGTAAGTTCTTCGGGGAATATCTGGTAGAAGTCGTAAAGAACGCTGCTCAGCAAATCGGGATCGGTGTTGTAGAACAGCTGCTCGAAGACGGGCACGTTCCTGAAAGCGTAGAACGCAAAGCATTCCCACAGCTGGATGTTAAGCTGCAGGGGATTCAGGTCAACTTTGGAAAGCGTCTGGACGTCCAGCGAGTAGTCGCTCAAAAAACGTATGGAAGCGTACACAACAAGTTCGTCAAGGTTGTCGAAATGCTTGTAGAGCGCCGCGCTGCTGCAGCCAACTTCATCGGCGACTTTTCGAATTGAAATGCCGTCAAGGCCGTCGCGCTCAAGAATGCGATAGGCCGCGTCGATGTACTTACGTCTGTTGTCGTTTTTTGCCATTGGTATGTTAGACCTTGCTTAGAGTGTTTTTATCGCTGCTATTGTATCGCATTTTATCAGGCACAACGCCGCACTTATACAGATAGGACACAAAAGGGAGGGCCCTCCGTGCGGAAGGTCCTCCCGTTTTGCATGGACTAAAAACCTTTCCGGGTCTTAGCTCGGAGTTTTAGAGCGTATCAATCTTGTCAAGAACGGCAGCGTCTACGCCAGCTTCGATAAAGATCTGCTTCGCTTTATCGAATGCCGCACGGTCAAGCTCAGGCTGCTTGTATGCGTCCATGAGCTTGTTGTACTGCTCGGTAATACGCTTGTTCAGCTGTGCCTGTGGATCGGCAACCGGTCCACGGGTGCTGATCATGGGCAGGAACGGCTCCTTGCGGCACCACTCGAAGGTGTGATCTTCGGTCAGGTATTCGCCATCGTGACCGATTTCCTCGATAAGCTCCATGGGGATGGTTTCCTCGTTGATGGTGATGTCCTTCATGAAGCGCTTGATGTAGCGGTTGATCTCGAAGTCCTGGATAACCTTGGCATACGA
>CAKTVK010000156.1 GCA_934623455.1 uncultured Eggerthellaceae bacterium
AAAAGGGGAAACTTTGCAGCGCGTATTGTTGCAGCGGTTCTGGCGGCGGTGCTTTGCGTTTCGTCGGTACCGTGTGCTGCCTTCGCGCAGGCGGTGAACAATGCCGATGCGCAGAGCGCTTCGGGTGCTTTGCAGGAGGCGTGTGCGGCGGAAGATGCCGGGGAAGGCGCCGGCGCTGCTGGCATCGGTGCAGGGTTGAACAGCGAAGCGGTGGATGATGCCGACTACATCGGTGCAGGTGACGTTGCAGCCGGTGGCACGGACGAGTGCGACGCGAGTGCGGATGCTGTCGCTGGTGCGGTCGATGCTTCCGCATTTGCGGCGTCGGCGGAGCGCCAGCCGCTGAGCAGTGCGAGTGCGGGCTTAAGCGAAACCCAGGACTTTGCGACGCAGGCGCTTGAAGCGCAGGCAAATGCTGCCGTGCAGTGTCGCGATAATCGTATTGCCCTTGCGTCTGCAAACTACGATTATTCCGGTTGGGCACATTGCTGGTTCCGCAACGATCGTCCGACCGACTATGTGTTCACCGTCGAGATTGATGGCGTGTCGTATGAGGCGTACTGCCTGGATCCCGCTTTGCCTGCTCCGGCGAATGGCTGGTACACGTTCTATGCTACCTGGGACGATGATGAAAAAGCATACGATATCGTGCTGGATACCAAAGACGCCGAAGTTCATTGGAGCCAGGTTGACATAGGCCTAGGATGCCAAAGCGTGGGCGGCTTCCGTATCTATGCAAAAGGCGATTTCACGCTGACGAAATCCAGCTCGAATCTGGAAGTGTCGGGAATCTATAACGTTGCCGGTGCGGTTTACGGCCTGTACTGGTATTACGTTGATGCGCAAGCAGGAATCGAGCCTGATTATCGTCTGGTGATTGGCGATGATGGTTCAAGCGATACGCTTACGGGGCTTACGCCTGACGAGCGTTGGTATGTGCGCGAGCTTGAGGCGCCTACGGGTTTTGCGCTTGATCCGACAATTTATACGGTGCCCATCCGCCCGAATCAGGACAATCCCTATCACGTGACAGATGAGCCCGTTATGGACCCTAACAATGTTCTGCTCAAGAAGGTGACCGCGGATGGCCAAGAGTATTTAGGTGAGCACCTGTCTTTGGCAATGGCGGAATACCAGTTTGATTATTATGCGGGATATTACGATACCGTCGAGCAAGCGCGTGCATCGGGTGATCCTACGCGCAGCTGGGTGCTGAGGACGAACAATAATGGATATACAGGAGTTCGGTATGCTGATAAAACGTTTACTCATGATGGCGTTGAATACCCTTATCTTGTAAGCGGAGAAGTCTATCGTGCGCCTTCGGGAAAGCCGAGTATGCCACTTGGTACGCTAGTGATCCATGAAACGAATCCGCCGTTTGGATACAAGGTGTCTTCTTCGATTTTTATTGCGCAATTAAAACAAGCAGATAATGAATTTGGTTACGAATGGGCTTTTGGAGGGGAAGGCTTCGCTGACGGCAACGTCGCGCTCGATAAAGAATCCGTTGATGTAGGCTCCCTCACTATTCTCAAGAAGAGCGCAAATCCCCAGCTTACAATGGACGTCAATGGCTATTCTCTGGCAGGCGCGCGCTTCGACGTCTACGATAATGCTGCCTGCCAAGGCGAACCTAAATATACGTTGGTTACAAAAGAAGATGGCACGACCGATACCATTGAAGAATTGCCTCCCGGATTGCACTTGTACATCAAAGAAACGATTCCGCCCCAGGGTTTCAAAGAATCTTCGGACGTGTACGAAGTTGTTATCAAGCCAGGAAAAATTTCGGTAACTACGGTAGTCATCGAGAATGTACCCGTCTATGCGGCTCCTTCCGTTTCTCTTGTCAAGAAAGATAGCAACGGCGATCAGGCTTTTAAGGGCGATGCAACTCTTGCAGGGGCGGAATATACGTTTGCATTCTATGCAGGTAAAAGCTCGGCGCAGGGAACCCCCGATGCAACTTGGGTAGGCGCGACAAATGAAGAGGGAAGAACTTCGCTTGATCAGGCAACATTAGTGTTTGGGTCGGAATGGCTGATCGAAGGTCAGTGCGTGTTGCCTCTCGGCTTTCTAACGGTAGAGGAAACGAAGGCGCCGCAAGGCTACCAGAAATCCAACGAAGTATTTTCTGCTCAGGTCGTTTACGATGAGCAAACGCGCTCGGCGAAATGGATAAAAGGAGATGCGCTTTCGGACGATGCTCTTTTCTGCGATTCAGTTGAATTTGAGGCAGCCGAAGACATCAAGCTGTTCGGCATAAGCGTCTATAAGAAAATTCAGGGTGCACAAACAGGGATTTCCCCTGAAGGCATTCAATTTGAAATTGTGTATAAGCCCACGGGTGAAGTGGTGAAAACAATTACGATTGGCGCAGATGGAACGGCAACAACGGGTGAGCGCGCCTTGCCGTGCGGTAGTTACGAGGTGCGTGAAGTTGAAGAAAGCGTTCCGGTAGGCTTACAGCCGTATAGCGCCACTTCGAAAACAGGAAGCAATATCATCGATACGATCGACGCTCCCGATGATGGATCTTTTCCTTTGTATCAAGTGATCAAAACAGAGTGTACCGATTACACGAGCGACACACCACGCGGCGAAAAGAAAGATCATGCAACGGGGCAGCCGATTGCTGGTACGGAATTTACGCTCTACCGCTATACGGGAGACGTGGCGATTGACGATGGTGCCGTGGATGCTACCGCTGCAGCTTTTGATCCGTATCAGGATTATTGGGCTCAGCTAGAGACGGTGATAACCGATGCTCATGGCAAGTTTGCGTTCGATGCGCAGCCGTATGGCGTCTATATGGTGGTAGAGACAAAACCCGAATGGCATTACTTAAGCGCATCGGAAGGCGAATACGACGGTGCAAGCAAGGATCCTCTTGCCACGGCGCGTGTGTTCGTTATCGACAAAGACCATCCGTGCGAAATGCAGCTTTGGGAGGATATCGCTATCCAACTTGAATGCACCGTTGATAAATCGACGATTTCGGTGACGTCTTCGGGGCTGATTTCTAAAGAAAGTTCCGATGCAGAAGATACCGTTTCAAACGTAGGCATTGAAGAATATCGTTACGATGTTGCGTTTGACAACGGGAATACGAATACGTACGCCGATGAATATTGGGTGATTGACCAGCTGAATATGGTTTGCGCTCCGTTTGATCTTCGCGTAACTACGATTGTGCTGCCTACGGTTGAAAACGACTCTACACCCACCGTTGCGCTTTTGATTAAAACGAATAAAAGCACCGGTGAATCATGGGCTCCCGCAGTTGAGACTGCTTGTCATGAGTCAACGCTGTGCGATGGTTCTTCCCGTTTCAACGGAGCTGGCTGGCGATCTGCGGGAACGTATTCCTCCGATACGCCCACGATGATTTCCGTGGAGAGCTTGGGGCTGGCTCAAGATGAATATCTCACGGGTTTGTGCGTGTACTACGGCG
>CAKTVK010000157.1 GCA_934623455.1 uncultured Eggerthellaceae bacterium
GTAGCCGCGCCATTGCGCAGGAAGCCCGAGCTTTCCGTGGAAACGCCCCACAGCTTGCTGACCCAACCCGATGCCGTAATGGCGAAGTCATCGGCGCCGTTCTTGGCGTATGCCTTGTGCGCGGCAACCATGGCCTCGTCATACGTGACCTTGCCGTCAACGTTCAGGTCCTTGGCCACAACGGGAAGCGCTGCTGCCACGGTATTTTGAGCGGTAGTGCCCAAAACGCCTGATAGACTAACCGTTACCGTTACGTTCACATCGGGTGCCGGCTCCGTGGGCGCATCACCCTTCGTGCCTGCAACCTTGACGGTGGTGTTCACGGGCACCTTGTAGAAGCCCTTGAACGCTTCGTACTTCAAGGCAGAATCTTCGGTGGCTTCATCGCCAATGCCGAACTTCTCCCAGTACTTCGCGTACTTCGTGTACGACATCACGGAGTCCAGCGTGACATCGGTGTTGTATTCCGGCTGCGTGAAGCGCAGCGTTTCGCTGGCAATCACGTTTTCGTTGCTCGAGCGAATCTCGCGCCAGCTCTGGCCGTAAATCATGGGATCGTAACCCGGCAGATCGTCCAGCTCAATACCGTCAAACGTGATGTTCTGCGCGCCGCGAATGTAAGTAAGGTTGCCTTCCATATCGGCCACAATCTCGCTGAAGGGCTTCAAGCTTTGCGTGATATTGTTCTTGTCGGCGCCTTCATACGCCAGGCCGTTCCAGTACACATCGTTCGTGGCCACGCGCGCCATCAGGGCAAGCGCGTCATCCAGCTCTTTTTGCTCGAACGGAGTTACCGTCAGCGTAAATGTCTTTTCCGCATACACTTCTTCGGTGATGCGGTCGGTGATAGTCACCGTGTACGGAACGGTAACCGCTTCTTCGCCCGGCAGCGGACGGTAAACCTGAGCATGGTAACCGTAGAACGTCAGATGCTCCGTATCGCCCGAGGTCATGGTGACTTTCTCAAAATCGCGATCCTGGAAGATGCCGGACTGCTCCAACGTAGAGGGCGTGGGCATCTGCAGATCATCGGTCACGTTGGCAAGATCGGGTTTCTTGTCCTTGTCAACAAAGTCCCTAATCAAACCTTCGTACTTGCTCTCCAAATCGCTTTGCGTCTGCGCGGCATCAATGGGGGTCTTTTCGCCCTGCGCCAGCATGAAGCTGATGCCGGCATACGTGGTTACCAGCGGCACATCAATGGTAATGGGGTTGCCTTCTTCGTCAAGAACCGGCTCGCTCAGATGCGTGTCGGGGTTCTCCTGATAAATGTAGCTTGTATCCATGCCCTCGCCGTCGTTGAACAGGTTGTACGTGAACGTGGCGTCAAGCGACACCTCGTATTCGCCGTACGCGCTGCCGTTGAGCGTGGCTTTGCACATATACTTGCCGTCAACGTAGACGTCTTCAAAAGTAACCAGCTGACCTGCGTTTTCATCATACGTTGCTTCCCACGCAACACTAGCGGTTCCCACCGTTGCGGGCAGCATGAGCACCGTCTTATCGGGAACGGCAACGTTTGCGGCATTCGCTTCGCCCGTCTCCAAGTCGGTGCCGTCGCAGGCAAGCGTCCACAACGGGAACACCGGCTCGCCCGGTACGGCTTCGCCGTTTGCGTCTTCGTACTCAACCTGGTTGTTCACGCCTTCGGGCTTAATGGAATCCCAGGTCACGCTCAAAGCGGCCGCATTCAGGATATCCTGCACGGTGGCGCGCTCCCAGCCAATGAACAAGCGCACGCCGAATTGCTTCGTTGCGCCGCCGCGCTCAATGTCAAACGTCACGTTGTCGTACTGAGCGTATTTCGCGGACGCATTGCCCTCGATGCCCTGGAAGTACGAAATGGTGCCGTCATCGGCAAGGTTGACGGTATCCGTTCCGGGGAACGCCTTCGTTCCCGGGTTCACGAACGTGAGCGTAATGCCCTCTTGGTCAAGGTCAATGCCTTGGCTGGTCAGGTAATCCACCACCGCATCACGTGCCGTGATCGTATCGGGGTTCTTCACCTGGAATGCCCAAATCGAACGACCCTGCATCTTCGTGCAAAGGGCGGAAAGCGCATTTTCATTCACCTGCGCGGCGGAAAGCAGCTCCACGGTGAAGGAAGCAGAAGCCGACGCATCGCCCTTCGTGACGGTTGCCGTAAGCGCATACGTTGCAGTGCCCGCCGTGGGGTACGTAAGGGAGCCATCGGCTGCAATCGCGCTTTCGTTCGCCTCGCCTACGGCCGTGATTGCCCAGCTGATAGCCGTATCTTGTGCGCCGGCAGCAGGAAGAACAAGCGCCGTTGCTTGATCGGGCTCCAACGAATACGTGCCATTGGCGCCGGCGGTCAGATCAACGGTTTCGCCATTGGCTACCGCCTGAAGCTTGAGCGCTGCAACAGCTGCCGCAACGTCTTTTGCATCCTGGTTGTTGTATTCCTGGCCACCCTGCCATGCAAGCACGGGGAAGCCATTGTTGATGGTGTCGGAGTCAATGCGCCATGCCGCGCCCTCCGAACCGTTCAGCGCACCCACAAACGCGTGGGCCTTCATCTCGTCGGCAGTTTTCGCCTGAGCGCGCTCATCGGTTGCACCGCAGCTGTTCAAGTAGTAGCTGTTCGATGCAGAAGCCATGCCATCCAGCACGCCCACAAGAGCGCCCGCATCAGCGTATTTCGACATTGCGCCCGCGTTGTAGCAGTTCACGACGGAGCCGCTGCCGCTCAACGTGGAGCTGCGCAGCGAGCCAACAATACCGCCCACACCCTTAGCATAGGTAGCGTGTGCCGACAGCGGACCAACGTTATAGCAGTTGGAAACTTCGCCGTACGTGTAACCCACAATGCCGCCCAAGTTGACAGATGTCATGCTGTAAAGGTTGCCCGTGTACGAAATCTCACCTTCGTTCACGCAGTTGCGGATAATGCCCGTACCCTGCGAGCAGCGGCCGGCAATGCCACCCGTGCTAAGCGAGCTTCCGTTCTTTATCGAACCCTTGAACAGGCAGTTCTCAATAAGACCGGCGTTTGTTCCTACAATGCCGCCCATGTTTGTGCTGCCCTGAATTTCGCCGGACACTGTCAAATTTTTCACAACAGCCGTTGCGGAAGTTGCCGCGAACAAACCATTGCTTGCCTTCAAGCCGGAAACGGTATGACCCGCGCCGTCGAACGTTCCTGCAAATTCGTTCAGATAGCTTGTTTCATTGAGCTTGCCCATGCTTGCCCACGTCTTGCCGCCCAGATTGATTTGGCCGGCCAACGCGGCGTTTACCGTATTGTCTTCGGAGACTTTATCAGCAAACCAAGCAAGCTCGGCCGCGTTGGAAATCTGATACACGCCCTCTACCAGAGAAGGCTCAGTCTTCGTAGTGCCATCCCATGCTTCGCCGGCAAATTCCAGCGTAACGGAAATGGTCGCATCATCGGATACCGTAAAGCTTCCGCTCTGGG
>CAKTVK010000158.1 GCA_934623455.1 uncultured Eggerthellaceae bacterium
ATGTATCAATCTGTCTTCCGAGGCGCATCTCTCAGATGCCCTCGGTTCGTCACAGTATCCGGTTCTCAAGGTGCCGAAGGGCCCGTGCCCAACGCTCGCTTTTTCGTGATTCGCTTTCGTTCCTCGCGAAGCAGCTTGGTTATATTACGCGCCTGGGCTACTGGAGTCAAGAACTTTTTTGGAAAAAGTTGAAAAAAGTTTTTGAATGCTCTTTTATCCAAACGCTCTATCTTTATTTACCATAGGCAATGACAATAAACAATGCTGCAAAAGAAAGACAACCTATGAGCCAGACGCCTTCACCAAACGATTCCCTCCAAGCATTACAAGACCTTCCCTTATATCAGGCAGCATGCACTGCGCTAACTACGCTCGAGGAAGCTGGATATGAAGGCTATCTTGTAGGCGGATTTGTACGCGATGCATTGCTTGGACGCCCTATCCACGATGCCGACTTAGCATGCAACGCTCCCTACGACACCCTTTTGGCGCTTTTCCGCGAAAAGGGATTCACCGCCATTCCGACGGGCGAAAAGCACGGCACGGCTACCGTGCTGATTGATGACTTCCCCTTGGAAATTACGCGATATCGTACTGACGGCGACTATCTTGATCACCGGCATCCCGAAAGCGTTCACTTTGTAGAGACCATTGAGCAAGATCTTGCGCGACGTGATTTCACTATTAATGCTATGGCGTACAACCCGCGAACGGGCGTGATTGACCCATTCGATGGCCAAAGCGATCTTGCGCAGAAAATCATTCGCTGCGTTGGTTCAAGCAATGCCCGGTTCAGCGAAGATGCCCTTCGTATTTTGAGAGCGCTGCGTTTTGCGTCGCAGCTTGGGTTTTCTCTTGAGAGCGAAACGGCACGCGCTGTGCACGAACATGCAAAAGACCTATTGGAAATATCAGCTGAGCGCTTATTCAAGGAATTCACTTCCCTGTTATGCGGAAAGAACCCTTACCCGCTGCTTATGGAATACCATGATGTGGTGTTTCAGCTTATTCCTGAGCTTTCGGCTTCCTGGGAATTTGATCAGCACACGCCCTATCATATTTATACCGTTTACGATCACATTGCCCACTGCGTTCAGGCGATTGACAACACCCCCCTTGACCGCTGGGTTGCGCTGCTTCATGACGTTGGCAAGCCCGCAACGTGGGCTCCTGACGAAAAAGGACAGGGACATTTCCCAGGACATGCGAAAATCAGCAAGATATGCACGCGTGAAATTGCACGACGCTTCAAGATGCCGCGCGCTTTTGCGGAAGACATGGCTTTGCTCGTTGGTCGTCACGATGACATAGTGGAAGAAACACCGCGCGCCGTGAAACGCATGCTGCGAAAACTCCAAGAGCGTCCCGATCTTTTCCTGCACTTATGCGCCATGAAGCGCGCCGACACGCTATCGCAGGCGCCGCGTTGCGCAGGACGTCTGGAAATGGTGGCCAATCTTGAGCGCATCCTTGATGAAGTGCTGAAAGAAAATGCAGCGTTTTCACTGCGCGACTTGGCGGTGGGCGGGAAGGATCTTGTCTCGGCGGGATATGCGCCGGGACCCGAATTTCGCGTTGCGCTTGAAGCGGCACTTGAAGCCGTGATAAACGAGCAAATAGAAAACGATGCAGAAGATATTTGGCGTTTCTGGGATGTAGAAGGATTCCTGGCGAAGCTGCGAAAGGCCGACTGCTAGACACCCACGCCGCAAGGGTACTTGGCGGCAAACGCAGACAAGGGACTCCGACCGCAGCGGAAGCAGAGAAACTCCGCAGCCCAAATCGGAGCCTCAGTCAAAACAGGAAGACACAGGAACGGCAAGAGAAAGCCGACACAGAAATCGCACGGAAAAACAAAAACCGCCCCGAAGGGCGGTTTGAAAGTTCATGGTAGCTCCGAAGGGATTCGAACCCTCGACCTCCGCCTTGAGAGGGCGGCGTCCTAAACCGCTAGACGACGGAGCCATTTCCATAGCGCTTGTGCATTCTAATTGACGAAGCCTCAAACGTCAAGTGGCTGGGGTGGCAGGAGTCGAACCCACACATATGGCACCAGAAACCACTGTCCTACCATTAGACGACACCCCAACTTGTTCGTTGAGTTCGCAATCGGTGTTGCAAACGCGAGAAAGTATATTACCGATACGGAAGCGTTCCGTCAAGAAGAAATTTCGAATTTGTAAAAGATTTTTTGACGACTAGGAACAAGAGAGGGAAATCGTCTGACAAAGCGGCAGCGTTACCAGCACGCACCCTTCTTCAAGCGACACGGAAGCATCTTTGCCAATCAGCTCGTTTGAAAGGCCCAGCGAGCAATGATTCGTCAGTCCCCCACCATCAAGTTCGTATTTCATTCCTTGAATAGTCACGCCATGCGAGCAATCCGAAAGAGAAATCACCGAAACGGTGCGCTGTTCTTTCGGCAGCGCGCAAAAATCGGGGCCCTGATCTGCGCCCGGCATCAACAACCGATGGCCACCCGGCATGACAACAAGCTGCGCAGTATCTGAAATGCCCCGTACCGCTCGATGCGTTCCCAACGCAAACCCCGCCATGGTCTGAATCGCCGCAAATGTATGATCAAGCCGCCCCGCGAACGCTCCATATACCGAAACGGATTCAATATCGTTATCGGCGCACCAATCAAGCGCCAAGCCTAAATCGCTATCGTCTTTTTCCTCGGGAAAACGCACCGTGGGAATGTCGCTTGGAGCAAAACCCAGCGAATCGAAATCCCCCACAACAAGCGTTGGCATCACGCCAATTGCCTGCAAATGGGCATATCCCGCATCAACGGCAACAATATCATCATAGGAATGCTGTTCGTAAAAACGAAGAAACGCCGCCGCGTTGAACGAGGAAGCAGCGACCAAAGCAGCAGTCCGCACGATCCTTCCCCTTTCCATAACGCTTCAGTCAGAAGGAAATGAGTGGGCCTGTAAGCCGGGTTCTGTCGAGAGCGATCATTTATCTTGCACGCATGTCGCCATGCGCCTTATCGCGCGCAACCCGAATGCACGGTAGGGCGGCCGTATCGCACTCCTATTTGCGCTTGCTCCAGATGGGGTTTACCAAGCCGCTGCATTGCTGCAACGCTGGTGCGCTTTTACCGCACCGTTTCAGCTTTTCTCGCAGAACAAGTCTGCGGGAGTCTTCTTTTCTGTGGCACTTTCCGTCGGGTCACCCCGCCCAGTCGTTAACTGGCATCTTGCCCTAAGGAGCCCGGACTTTCCTCACGCCGAGGCGCGCGATCGCTGAGCCCACTCAAGGTGCGTATTGTATCAAAATATCGAAGACGCAAGCGCATACGCCGCAAAAAACGCGAAATCACGGCGGAAACGAAACAAGAAAGTTAATTTGCAAGTTCATCCGAACACTTGCGTTTTGTTCTCGAACTGACCCGAACGCGTTCGGATGAGTCCGA
>CAKTVK010000159.1 GCA_934623455.1 uncultured Eggerthellaceae bacterium
CCACGCGGCTGATGTTCTCGCCAGTGATAAGCGGCGTGTACGTACCCTGCGGCGCGGTAAGCTTCGACTCAACGGCGAACTGCTGACCCGTTACGGAGTCAGTGATGTTCTCGTGGTCGGTTTGACCGCTGTCGATCTTTTCCCTTACGTCTTCGTCGGTGAAGCTATCCAGGCGTGCGAACTCCAGCTTACCCGTGGTGCCGATGGTCTTCAACGCCTGCTCAGGGTCGGAAACGCCCGGAATCTGAACAAGAATCTGATTGTTGCCCTGCACTTGAACGGTTGCCTCGGATGCGCCCAGCAAGTTCACGCGCTTCTCAACAATCGCACGGCTTTTCTCCATGTCTTCGCTGGAAATCGCCGATCCGTCCTCGTTTGAAGCGGAAAGAACAACCGACAAACCGCCCTGGATGTCCAGGCCCTGGTTGATTTTTTCCGAAGGAGGCGTGAACGCGAAGAAAGAAGCAATCACCGCAATCGTGCAGATGATAAGCAGCCACACGTTGCGTCGATCGGCGTTCTTCAGCGAACTCTTTTTCTGCTTTGAGTTTTGAGAAGCCACGTTTGAATCCTTTTCTCTTTAACTATCTGTTTTTCGCTTTTTGTGCACCTGAACAGCGAAAACGCTGATCGCAAACAAACATTGCATGCAGGCGAAGAAACCTGCGCTGCAATATTGCCTTGCAAATTGCGGCAAACCTTGACATGCACCGCGGCCAACACGTTCCGCGCGCTTCAAGAGCACAAAAATGCACCTATGCCAGTTTCGCACAGGTAACTTTGTATTATGACACTTCTTGACGCTTTGCGGGAAGTTGTTTCCATCTGATACGTGAGTGTAAACTTTATTCTTGCAAAAGGATAAGAAAGCACAGGAGCAATCGATACGACGCAGGCGACGCGCATATTCACAGTCCGAACATTGGCACGCGTCCCCACCCCAAATGCACCGATGCCCGGAGCGCGTCCGAGCATCGGGACAACATCACAATTTAGTAGTCATTCGCGGCAGGCGAATCCATCCAATCTTCGTAGAATTTCTCGTAGCAACCCTCAAGAATAGCCTGGCGCACTTGTCGCATAAGCTCCAACAAGAAGTGCAAGTTATGCACCGAAAGCAGAATGCCGCCCAGCATTTCGCCCTGTTTCACCAGGTGGCGGATGTACGATCGCGAATATGTCTGGCACGTTGAGCAGGTGCACTGCGGGTCAAGCGGCCCGAAATCATGCACGTACTTCGCGTTGCGCATGTTCATGCGGCCCGTAGAGGAAAACGCCGTGCCCATGCGAGCCGTTCGCGTGGGCAGCACGCAGTCGAACATGTCCACGCCTTCGCGCACCGCACGCACAAGCGTTGTGGGATTGCCCACGCCCATCAGGTACCGCGGACGATCCTGCGGCAGCGCCTGCGCAACTGCGCCAAGCGTCTCGAACATGACTTCGTGGGGCTCTCCCACCGAATAGCCGCCAATGCCGAAACCGCCGAAACGACGCCCGCCCACAGCCAGGCTTTCCTGCTCAATGCGCTGCAGCTCGCCTGCCGACCACAAGCGCAAATCAAGATGCATGCCACCTTGCACAATACCGAAAAGCGTCTGGTCAGGCTTTTTGTGAGCCGCTAAGCAACGCTGCGCCCATGCCGCGGAAAGGCGCGTAGATTTCTCTACGAAGGAGCGCTCAGCCGGATACGGCGCGCACTGATCAAGCTGCATGCAAATGTCGGCGCCAATCTTTTCCTGAATGGCCATGTTGCTCTCGGGCGTCCAGCGCACTTTCGCGCCGTCGTAGATGGACTGGAACGTAAGGCCCCCGTCGTCAATCTTCAGCGTGTCCGCCAGACTCATAACCTGGAATCCACCGGAATCGGTAAGCATGGGACCGTCGTAGCACATGAATTTCTGCACGCCGCCCGCTTCTTCAACAAGATCCGCACCGGGGCGCATTGACAGATGATACGTGTTCGCAAGCACCACCTGCGACTGCAATTCACGCAGCTGAGCAGGCTGGATGCCTTTTACCGTGGCACGTGTGCCCACCGGCATGAACATAGGCGTCTGAAACGTTCCGTGCGCCGTTTCGTACGTTGCCGCGCGCGCGTGACCGTCTTGCGCCTGAATGGTGTAATCGAATAATGCCATAATGCTCCAATTCCGTTCTCTATGGTTTTAGGCGCAACTGCAAAGGAAGATGCCGCCGCCTTGCGGACTCCATCGCACCTCCGCGTTTTGCACTGCCGCGCCAACTGCAGCGAATCCGCACGCAAGCCGGCTCGGTCGCATCAGCAGCAGCGCCTTTGCCCTTGCACCCACGCATCAGATGCAAAAACGCCGCAGTTTTCGCCTAAATGATTTGTCCGTGGTAGTATAAGCCACAAATCAACGAAAGCTAAGGTCACCCATGAAAATACTACTGCATGCCTGCTGCGGGCCCTGTTCGCTGGAACCCACGCGCCTGCTGAAAGAGGCGGGCGATGAGTTTGCCGTATACTTTGCGAACGCGAATATCCACCCACAAGATGAATATGAGCATCGGCTGGAAACCATCCAGGCGCTTGCCAACGAACGTGCGTATCCCCTGATAGAAGGCTCATACGATACGGATGCCTGGGAAGAAACCGCTGGACGCATTGGCCAAGAGCTTGAAACGCTGCGCGAAAGTGCAGGCATTGCCAACGAGATCGTGGACTCCCCCAACCCCTACCCTTTACCGCCCAAGGAAGACAAAGGTCCGCAGGTGGCCGCCGCGCGCGAGAAAGCCGCCCAGTTGCGTTGCGCCCGCTGTCGCGCCTGCTACCGCTTGCGCTTCGAGGAAACGGCGCGCTACGCTGCCGAAAATGGCTTTGACGCGGTGGGCACCACGTTATCCGTAAGCCCCTTCCAGTACACCGACATCATTGAGGAAGAGCTGCAGCGCGCTTGCAAGAAGGCGGGCGTGAACTGCGCTTTTGCTGATTATCGTCCGCATTTCGAAAACAACGAGCGCATTTCCAAGGAAATGGGGATTTATCGGCAGAATTTCTGCGGATGCCATTTCTCGGATGAAGAAGCCCAGTTGGAGCGTACAATTCGTAAAGCCGCGCGCAAGGCCAAAAAGGCCGCGCTGAAAGCAGCGAAGAAAGAAGCGGCTGAAAAGGAACTTTTAGGAAGCATTGATGAAAACCTCTGATTTTGATTACGATTTGCCCGAAGAACTTATTGCCCAGGAACCCGCCGCAAACCGCGACCAGTGCCGCATGCTGGTAATGAATCGCGTAACCGGCGCCCTTGAAGATCGCATTTTCCGCGACATCAAGGAGTATCTGCGCCCGGGCGACTTGATTATTGCAAACGAAACGCGCGTTCTACCTGCACGTTTATTGGGAACAAAGCGCGGCACGGGCGGTGCGGCGGAAGTCTTTCT
>CAKTVK010000160.1 GCA_934623455.1 uncultured Eggerthellaceae bacterium
GGAGTAGTCCATCTTGTCAAATGACATACGAGCCCGGCATCCAGGAAAAAGATCTTCGGTGTCTTAGAGAGCCGCTTGTCCACGTTCGGGAAAAAAGGCTCCACGATTCGGATGATATTCGATGCCTGAAGAACCGAGAGCCACGCCTTAACGGTCTTGTGGTCTGCGCCGACAACAGCCCCAACATCTGAAGCGTTAAACAGCTGACCCGTCCTTGCAGCGCAGGCAACCATGAAGTTGTAGAACTTGGACTCATCCTTCACGTTGATTAGATCTCTCACGTCCCTTTCGAGATACGCAGAGACATAATCTGCATAGAAGGAATCCCAGCTCACGTTCTTGTTCTGCAATTCGGGCATTGACCCTCTGTGGATAATGCTCCAGATATCTTCAGGAGGTGCGACGCTAGCAGTTTTAACGAAAGAAGGAACATAAGGACCCGACTCGCCGCACAACGGATAAAGCTCCCTTAGACTCAGAGGGGGCATTTCGAGAATTCTTATTCTTCCAGCTAAAGACTCGCTTACGCCCTTCATAAGGTGATACGTCTGCGAGCCAGTAAGCACAATGCGACCCTTGTCTTCAGACTGATCAACAATCCACTTCACTGAAGAGAACAGCTCGGGCACCCGTTGAACCTCATCGATGATGAGCGGAAGCTCCTTCGACTCGAAGAAAAGCACGGAGTCTTCCAAGGCCAGCACCCTCTCGCGGGGGTCATCCATAGAGACATAACCGAAAGAATCTCCAAGATGATGCTTGAGGGTGGTTGTTTTTCCAACCTGCCGTGCACCAGTGACCAGCACGACTTTTCCTTGCCCGAGCATAACATCGATTGCGGACTCAATATCACGGCTGATGTACATAAGCGACCTCCTTTTCCAACTGAGTTATTGTCTCATGTTTGTTTTTTATGGTGAAATTTGGGAATACTATTCCCAAATTTCACCATATTATGGATTGAAAAAAACAAAAGAACAAGAAAAGGAGCGAGGGAAGGTCTGCGTCCCTATTCAGAGCCGGAGGCCTTCCCTCGTTGGTTCAAGTATAGCACGCATTGCATTCCCAGAAACGAACACCATGCAGATAAAGGGCGAAATACCAGGAAAGAGTCTGTTTTGCCAGTCGGCAATCGCCGTGCAAAACCCACCATCACATCCTGCCATTGTCTGATTCATGCTTCTTGCGAATCTCGTTCAACATCAACAATGCGTCTGCAAGGGGAATACGCTCCTGCTCGATTCTCCGGACACCGCGCCATTCGGAATCGACAAGTCGCAGGTAGAGTTCCCGCTCGGATTCGCGCAGGCATGGCAACAACAAAGGCTCCTTCGGCTTAATCTCATTACCTTTTCTATCCACGCGCGTTCCAAACTTCTCGTAAGTTTCAAATGCAGGGATATCCATGAGCATGCTCTCACACGCAAGGCCGCGCTCTCGGTACCCGCTCAGGATTTCCAACCCAGCAGCATCCATGTCCCCCCAATAAACCACGTGCTTTGCGCATTGAATCCAATCAATTGGCGTAACGTTCTGCACTCCGGCAAACCCATCGCCCATTACCGCAACGCCACGCTCAACATCGGGAAACCACAAAGCAGAATCGCGGTTTTCGCAGATTACAACCACTTCCGGTTTGTAAGGCAGAGCGCAAGCATCGCCTTCAACCCATGAATCAAAACGACGCTCACCCTTGAAAAGATACGTCGGATCAAGATACGTGAACCTTACCTGGGTAGGGCGATCTTCTAATGGCAGCTCCTCTAAACCAGCGAGCTTCGCGACCACAGAACGCCTTCCCTGCGCGTCAAGCCACTTCGCGTGGAATCCAACAAGCGGCACTTGTCTGGCCGTAAGCCCCCGCGCATCGTTTTCCCTGAACCACACTCCCGCCCTGCAAGCAAGATCGAAATCAACTTCATCGGGCACCGCGCGTTTCATTTCACGCAGCAGCTGGGCAATCTCTTCGCTATCAAGCTGCGAAAAGTCCTGATGAAGCCTTTGTGTGCGCCCACATGCCTGAGCGTAGGCCCTTTTCTCCCCAGCCGCAACAACCAAAGATTCCATACCTGCAATCACAAAATGCGTCGGTAATCTTTGCCTTGTGCCGCCAACCACCCTTGTCGCGTATTCCACGCCCAAGCCAAGCGATTGGGCCATGCCGCGCAGCTCATCTCCCAAAGTACAAATATCTGCAAAGTGAGCTTCAAGCTCCTTTTTCGAATACGTCCCAAGCGGCACTTTTTTAGGCCATTGCGCATCGGAGCAGCCTGCAGCTTCCTTAGCCCACAATCCCTCATAGAGCCGTTGAAACGAAACTTCGATAGTTGCTGCGCTCTTAAGCATTTGCCGTCGCCTTCTCTACCAGCTTCGTCTGGGATACGCGAGATACACCCTTGGTGTTCTTCGTTATGTACACACAACCAGCTGCGTAGGGCGCAATAGATTGAAACTTATCCTCGGGCGTAGCCACTATCAGCTGAAACCCGAAACTCTTCCAAGCCGACACAGCGCGCGCAGTAAATTCGCTGTCTGCCTTGATAAATCCTTCGTCAAGCATCACGGGCGCAAATACGGGCTTACTGCCCGCTTCGCCACCCAGGCTATACAGCAATGCGGAACCCAAAATGAACGCAACAAGCTCCTGGACTTCGCCGCCGCTTTTACCAGCAAGCGAGTTGTAGTAGCTGTCTTCGCGTTCCAATTCCGCAGGCCAAGATGCCTTTGCAGAAATTTCCACGTGGCGACGCCTGTCAAGCAAAGCATCGCGATCCATGCTGCCTGGGCGTATTTGATCCATGAATCCCTTGATGTCGTTATAAAAACTCACCACGTCGAAATCCGCAGTCGCGTTACCAGCGAAGTCGTTCAACGTGCGCTTGAATTCCGCAACGCGCTTGCTTTCCTTCACGCGTAATGAAATTTGCAGTCGTCCGCCATCGACGCCAAAAGGCAAATCAGCCAAGATGCCATTAATCGGCTCGATGCGATCCTCCATTTCCTGTACCGCCTTATCGAAGGAGCTCCGCAGCTGAACTAAATCCTCGCGAATCCAATGATGCATTTTATCCGCCCAGTGCGCTTCCTGCTCATCGATGCCCTGATGCTGTATCTCAGCAAGAATAGCAGCGTATTCCTGGTAGGACTCCAACGTTTCACCTCGATTGGGGTCCCACCATCGACTCTGGAACAGGGAAAACGCTCGCTCGATTGCCTGTTTGTCGGCGTCGGCGCGCTTTTCTGTTTCCGTCCGCTTGTCGCAATTTCCCCGATTCATTGCTTCTGCGAATTCGGAGAAGGCATTATGAAGATCACGCACGGTCGGATAAACCCGCTCTTTTTCTGCGGCAAGAAAGCTCTCTCCGCTTTCAAATTCCAAAAT
>CAKTVK010000161.1 GCA_934623455.1 uncultured Eggerthellaceae bacterium
CGCACGAATGCCTGCTTGCCCTCTGTGCTCAGAGGGGCAAACCTTGCCTTGAGGCTGAAGCGGGAGAGGAGTTCGGGTGGGAACTTCTCCCGCACCTCTTCTTTTGGAGCGTTGGACGTGAATACGATGGCATAGCCGTCGAGGTCGTGCACCGCGCCTTGCGAGTCGGTGAAATGTCCGCTCTCAAGCAGGTCGAGGAAGAAGCTCCAAACCGCTGGGTTGGCCTTCTCGAACTCGTCTATGAGGATGACCCCGGATTCGCTGGCCTCGATTTTTAGGGTGAGCTCGCCCTCTTCGCTGCCGATATAGCCGCGCGGGCTTCCGATGAGCGAGTTGAGGGAGTCTTTACTGCTGTAGTTGCCAAAGTTAATCTTCGGAAGGGGCTGGCCAGGTGCGAGCAGGTCGCTGAGGATGCGGGCCGCCTCGGTCTTGCCGACGCCGGATGGGCCGAGCAGGAGCATGGATAGTATCGGCTGCTCGCCGATGGAGTTGAATAGCCTGAAGGCTCCGACCTGCTTGCGCAGCGCCTTTTTGAACGGAGCCTGGCCGATGAGTTTGCTGTCGAAGTCGTCAAGGAGCTCGTCGGCCTTCTCGCTGCTCAGGTCTATGAGGAGCTTTGCTCCGCGCTCGACCCGTATTGCTTCCTCGGCTGGCTCTCCTTCGATTTCGGATTTCTCGATTTCGTCGAACAGCGTGCGCATGTCGTACTCACGACCCGCTGTCGCATTCTCATCGGCCACGAACAGCGTGTCGTCAGGAAGCTGGTGCATTAACACCTCGGTGACGGATGCGGTGTCGTTGAGACAGCTGGTGGGATTGAGGAGCGGCAGCAGCGGCGAGACGTCGAGCGCGACGGGGCCTTCGCTGCACAGCGAGGCGAGCTTCTGCGTGCTGCACAGCTCCATTGCCGACGCGTAGGTTTATGAAAAAAAGTTATAGGGTGATTCGCTTGCCGTCATTTTGGCATTAAGGTGCTTTCCGTCAATGGTGCCGACCGATCAATGGATGTGTGTCTGCTGAGGTGACGCCTGCCTGTAGATTCACATCGCAACTTTCATAAACCAGACGTTAGCAAGTGGTAACATAGAAGCACGCTACAAGGCAAAGGGTGTAGCGGGCGAGTATTATCGTTAACATCGATCGAACGACGTTAACGAAATCTCCATCAGCTATCGTGCTGGTGCACACGCACCACGGTGTGATGCTCATGGAGAAGCTCCCTTCGTCTATGGTCATTGTACCGCAGATGAAGATTTGCTTTACGGGCTTGACCCGAAAGGCGGCTGCCGATGGTGTGTCAATGCTATCGGCAAGAGTCACGGTGCGTCGTGATTATATGTAGGCAAGCCGATTCGAAACGGACGCCGCCCCTTGATAGATCGGCTTGCCGGGCAGGGCTATCACATGGATGAAGTAATTAAGCTCATTAAAAATCCTAAAGCAACTCGGATATATGCTCACTTCGATCGAAGAACGTCGTTTTGGCGGAACAAAGATCGAATCCTTGACCCTGATTTTGTTGCCTCATATGCGTTTTATCCATTGATTGATAAGGACATGAGGCGAATCAAGTGGAAATCAGGACAGCCGGTAAAGGATCCTCGCCCTATTCGATATGCGGCGCATCTGGATCGGTGTATCTACCAGTATTATGCTGCCTTGCTCAACGAGCGATACAATCGGCTCGCGGTTGATCTGGGGATAGATGAGTGCGCGATTGCATACAGAACAAATAAGAAGGGAATGTCCAACTGCGAATTTGCTGCTCGGGCGTTTTCTGAAATTCGTGCCGCAAAAGATTGTTATGTTAAAGTGGGCGACTTTAAAAGCTTCTTTGAAACATTGGACCACGTTTATCTCAAGCAGCGGGTAAGGGACTTGTTTGAGGATGAGGCAATTCCCGATGATTACTACCACGTTCTCAAGAATGCAACAAAATACACCGTGTGGAATATAGAAGATCTTCTTGTATGTCACGGGTTGCCGTATTCGAAAAGCGGAGTAAAGCGGTTAAACAAGCTTGATAGAGTTCTCGATTTGAACAATTTTAGGCGCCTTGTAAAAACTTCGGTTGCTCAGCCGTGGAAAGAAAATGGTGGGAAAGGGATACCGCAAGGACTGCCCATCAGCGGCGTGCTTGCAAATATTTACATGGTGCAATTCGATTTGATTATGAACGATGCAGCTGAAGCAGCACGAGGCTTCTACATGAGGTATTCCGACGACTTCATTTTTGCAGCTCCGGGAAAGAATGAGTTTCAGGCTCTCTGCAGTACATTTGAGAAAGCGTTGAGTACTGTTCCCGAGCTTGTCGCGCATCCTGATAAATGTAAGTCATTTTGTTGTTCGCAAGGCAAAGTGGCGTCCATCGATAACGATCTGGCTTTGGATAAGCAACCAATTAGACACATCGATTATTTAGGCTTTTCATTCGATGGGACTTCCGTGCGTCTTCGTCAGCGAACCGTTGGAAGGTATTATCGGCGGATGTATCGAAGGGTTGCGACTCTATACGGCGGTTCTAGAAGGCCCAGCAAAAGGCGCGTAGATGCGTTGTATATCGACTTTAGCGATTGGGGTAGATGCCCTAATCGCAACAGGCGGAGACGCGTGCAAAGCAAGGGAAAAGCTGGTAACGGGAATTTCCTAACTTACGCTGGAAAGGCGCAACGTGTTTTCCCGGAAGACCCGATTCTTGTAGACACAAAGCGGCACAAAAGGAAGCTGCGGGTTCATGCGGGCCGCGCGAAAGGAAAAACGGTGTCGAAAGGGCCGCAAAATATACAGCGTAATAAACTGGCGTAATAAACGGAGCGTGAATTTTAACTTGCACCCGTTTCCGTTGACAGCCATTTCGTTTGTTGGCTGGACTGGGACTGTTTTATGGACATCCGGAATCGAGCTAATGAGCGCACTGCCGCTCATATTCCACGGGCGATAGGTTGCCGAGGGACGAATGCGGCCGCCTGGTATTGTAATACAGCTCGATGAACTTGAATATTTCCTGCCTGGCCTCTATCCGGGTGTCGTGCTTGCGATCGAGGGGAAGCTCCCTTTTCAGGGTCTTGAAGAACGACTCCATGACGGCGTTGTCGTAAGGGCAGCCCTTGCGGGAAAACGATTGGACGAACCCGCGATTCTCGAGCTCCCTGCAAAACCTGCTCGAGGTGTATTGGCTGTCTCTATCCGTGTGCACCATGAGTCCTTCTTCCGGATTTCCCTGTTCACAGCATTGTCAAGGGCGTCGATTACCAGATTCTCGTTGATGCGGGGGGCACTTGCCATCCGACTATCTTGCGAGAGAACAGGTCGAGGTAGGTGGCCAGGTAGAGCCATCCTTCTCGTGGGTATGTAGGTGATGTCGCCGCACCACACG
>CAKTVK010000162.1 GCA_934623455.1 uncultured Eggerthellaceae bacterium
CCTCGAACTGCTCGAAGTACTTCGAGTTCCAATACGTTTGGCCAGAGCTTATGGCGCGCATGGAGAACGATGCGTTGTTGCGTACCATGCTGGTGCAGTCCACGGCGCTGCGACGCGGTATTGACTTGAGCGCCCAGCTGCCCCTTGCCCAGGCAACCGAAGAAGCGGAAGCTGCTGCGGCGGGTGCCGCCGGTGTGGCTGGCGCAGCCGGCGTGCAGGGTGCTGCGGGTGCGGGGGACTTCGTGCCAGTGAGCTACGACCCCGGTTTGACCTGCGAAATTCGCCTGAACATGGAAGACTAGAGGCACGTTTTGGATTTGCTGTTTCTTGTTCCCGCATCGCTTGCTTTGGGTTTGATCGTGGGAATGCTTTCAGGACTTCTGGGAATTGGCGGCGGCACTGTTATGGTTCCGGCGTTTCGCTTGATCTACGACATGAGCGCCATTGCCGCAACGGCAACGTCCATGCTGACCATTGTGCCCACCTCGGTCTCGGGCATGATTGCGCACGTCCGCAACAAGACGTGTGTTCTGAAAGTGGGTCTTGCTGCAGGTTTAGGCGGTGCGTGCTCTTCGTGGATTGGCGTGATTTTGGCGGAATGGTCGCCAGGATGGTGCGTTATGGCGGCTGCAGCTGCGGTTATTGTCTATAGCGCTACCACCATGCTGAAAAAAGCCCTTGCGATGAAGCCTGCGAAGGCGTCGGGCGAAGGTGCAGGTGCCGGTGAAGGTGCCGGTGCTGGCGTAGCGGGAGACGCGCAGGTTGCTGGCGCGGGCGCGAGCGTTGGTGCCGGTTCGAAGATTGCTCGCAATGCGGCCGTTGACGGCGCATCGGTGGGCGGCGCCTCGAGTGCTTCTGCTTCCACTGCAGCTGCGAAACCCCGGGAAGCTGATGCCCCGGTAACGAAAAACATGCTGGTCAAATCGGCAATCATCGGCCTTTCGGCAGGTGTTTTATCGGGATACGTAGGCGTTGGCGGCGGCTTCATTATGGTGCCGCTCTTCTTGAGCAAGTTGAATCTTCCCATGAAAAAAGCTTCGGGAACGTCGCTTGTTGCGGTGGGTATTCTGGTTTTGCCTGCTTTGGCAACGCAAATCGCTTTGGGCAATGTCAATTGGGCAGCCGGTCTTGCCTGCATTGTGGGATCAATTCCCGGTGCTGTGTTGGGTGCGAAGCTGCAGGCGCGCATTCCCGAACGTGCGCTTCGGTTCTGCTTCGCGGGCATTTTGGGTGTTGCCGCGGTGCTTTTGATTGTGAACGAGCTGGGCTTTTTGGGGTAACGCCTCCCAGTGCGTGCGTGGCGCCAATCGTCTTTATCCCGCCGATCGGAATGTGCGTTGGAGTACGGTAAACTCGGGTAAACGGAGCAGGCTCAATCAATCATGCCGAACAGCAGGCTATCGGGCCGAAAATAAACACTTTGCAGTGTCTTTACTGCGAAAACGAGCAGGTCGCGCGGTAAAATGGTGCAATAAAAAAGCAAGGATACAAGGAATACCCTATGAACTCGATGCAAGCAGATACTAATGGAAAACAGCAATGGATGGCGCCTTTCGGTGCGCGTCCTTCGAACCTCATGTGGTTTTTAGTGCTGGTTGTTGTCTTGTCGGGCGTGGTGCTGGGCTGGCAGCTTTCCAGCGGCAGCATCTCAACGCCTATCATTGCCAGCGCAGGTTTGATGTTTACCATTTCTTTAGTGCTGGTTATGCGTAGCATGGCAAACCCTGATTCCGTTCGCGCACGTCAAACAGGGGATATGCTTAAGCTTTCCCGTCAAACGCTGGCGTGCTTGAAGGGTGGTTTGGATGAGAAATCGGCGCAAAAGCTTTGCTCGTTACTCTTTCCTAATACCGATGCCGTGTCCGTTTGCATTACCGATAAAGAATCGGTTTTGGGCTACGAAGGTCTGGGTCATTCCAGCTATAAGCCGGGCGACCCCATTTTTGCCACTACGATTGCGGCGACCGCCGAAGACGGCGAGCCGCGCACATTGCTCAGCCACGACGAGATTGGTTTCAAGGAGCCGCTTTATGGTGTGGAGGCCGCAATTGTTATGCCGCTGCGCGTGGGTAAACGCATTGAAGGCACGTTGACGTTCTTCTTCCATTCACCGCGCAAGATTTCGTCCACGCAAAAGACCATTGCGGAAAGCTTTGCCCAGCTTGTTTCCACACAGCTTGCAGCAGAGGCGCTGGAAGGTCAGCAGAAGCTTGCAACCAGCATGGAGCTGAAAGCTCTGCAAAGCCAGATCAACCCGCATTTTCTGTTCAACACTATTAATACTATCGCATCGCTTGTGCGCACCGATCCCAACAAGGCGCGCGTTTTGCTGCGTGAGTTTGCGGTGTTCTACCGCCGCACGTTGGATGATTCGTCCGATTTGATTCCGCTGTCGCGTGAGGTTGAGCAGACTATGCGTTACTTCTCGTTCGAGATGGCGCGTTTCGGCGAAGATCGCGTGGGTATTGAGCTGGATATTGAACCCGAGGTAGAAGACCTGATGGTTCCGCCGTTCTTGATTCAGCCGCTGGTTGAAAACTCGGTGCAGCATGCTATGCCCGCCGAAGGTAAGCTCACAGTGACTATTGGCGCGCGTCCCGATGGCGACGACAATGTGATTATCTGGGTTGCCGATAACGGCGTGGGCATGACCGAGGAAGCGTGCCAGAACATTTTGCATCCCGAAAGCGCACGCGGCATTGGCATTGCGGTGAAAAACGTGCACGACCGCATGTGCGGTTACTTCGGCCCGGGCACTCATATGGAAGTGGCCAGTGAGCTGGGGTCGGGCACTACGGTGCGCCTGGTTTTGAACCGCGCCGCGCTTGAAGAATTCCTGCCAGAATAACTGTTGAGTTCGAATGGTTCTTCCCGAAGCAACGGCATTACGCAATTGCGCCGTAAACGTTACAAATCGGTGTAAAAACCATAGTTGCAGCGGTGTTTCGGTTGCCTACGGTCATAATTGGAACTTCAATGGTAGAATTGACAGAATGGTTTAATGCAACGGAAGCGTTCCCGAAAGGCGTTGTGATGCACGAAGATATAAAAGAGGTTCTGTATACCGAAGAGCAAATTCAGCAGCGAATCAGGGAAATTGGCGCTGCTTTGACCGAAGAGTACGCTCCGCTGGCTGCTCGCGGCGAAAAGATTGTGCTGCTTTCGGTTTTGCGCGGCGCTGCGATTTTCATGTGCGACTTGGCGCGCGAGATAAAACTGCCGCTTGAAATGGACTTTATGGCTGTTTCCTCTTACGGCAACGGCGTGAAAAGCTCGGGCGTGGTAAGCATTATCAAAGACGTTTCTACCGACCTGAATGGCAAGCACGTAATTATTGCCGAGGACATTTTGGACTCGGGTCTGACG
>CAKTVK010000163.1 GCA_934623455.1 uncultured Eggerthellaceae bacterium
CTTGGATATTGAAGCGTTAACCCAGGTCATGAAAGTGTATATTCCGTGCGTGACGGAGAATATTCCTGCGCTGGTGGCCACGGGCGTTCTAGATGATGTGCCGTGGGTTACGTATAATTCGGGGGCGCTGTTCGTTGAACCCATGAATAAAGACGTGGGAATTCGCTTCCTTATGGACTATTTCCACGCGCCGTACGAAGATGCGGTAGTATTTGGCGATGGCAAAAACGACATCTCTATGTTTTGCTCCGATTGGACAAGCGTTGCCATGGGAAACGCGGTGCCTGCGTTGAAAGAGCGTGCCAATTACGTGACGGATGCGTGTGATCAAGACGGTATTTATCATGCGTGCCGTCATTTCGGGTGGATTTAGCGGGGCTGTGATTTAGGCACCTGGCTTGGAAGCTGGTGCGTTGACGGCTGGCTCTGGTGCCCGGCGCGAGCGATGTGCGTGTGCCGAAAAGAAAGGGAAGGGGAGGATGCATGGACTGGACGGTTTTGGGCATTGAGCCAACTGCCGACAAAAAAGCGATCACGAAAGCGTATCGCACGCAGTTGATGCATACGAATCCCGAAGACAAACCCGAAGAGTTCAAGGTGTTGCGTGAAGCATACGAGCAGGCACGTTCGTGGGCAGCGCGCCAGGAGGAAGCGGCGAAAGAGGCAAAATCAGCCCAAGCTGCAGCGCAAGGCGACCCTGAAGCGCTTGCCGCCGAAGCGGCAAAAACACCCGAAGAACAATGGTTATCCCAGCTCACGGCGCTGTATGCGGATTTCCAGAAGCGCATTGACCCCGCTTTGTGGCGCTCTTTGCTCACGCAGGATATTGCGGTTGCACTGGATAGCCGCCCTGAAATAGAAATGATGCTGCTGCTGTTCCTTCTGCATAACGGGAACCTTCCCCAAGAGGTGTGGCAGGTCCTGGAAGACACGTTCAAATGGTCGCAGCGGCGCGAAGAGCTGTGCGAAACGTATCCGCGCCCGTTTGTGGATCACCTTCTGATTGATGGCGCGAAGTTTCCACCGGCGCTTCCGTTCCAGTTGTTCTCGCCGGGTGAAAACGCCGAGGAATGCGATGCCTACCTGGACTTTTACTTGCAAGCGGGGCATTGCGAGTGGAAGGATGCGTCGCAGTTCCTGGATAGCATGGAGGCGCTTTCCGAAACGCATCCGTATGGGCGTGCGCTGCGCTACCACTACTTGGCAACTCAGGGCGATGGCATGGGCGTTGTCAAGCTTCTGGAGCTAACGAAGGAGTTCCCGGAAGACGAGCACCTCAAAGAAGAGCTTGCGGAAACATATGCCGATGGCGAATCGTGGGAGCAATGCGAGGCGATTGTGCGCGGGTTGCTTGGAAATAACCGTGGGGATCGTCGTTTGATCTGGCTTTTAGCGCAATCGTTGGCGGGTCAGCAGCGCTTTGCCGAAGGCGTGGAGCTTTTGGGCGATTTGATGCATGCCGCGGGCGGCGACCAAAAGGAGCTCATGGAGCTGAGCGACGTTCGCCAACAGTGGAACGAATCGCTTATCGAGCAGTACGAACAGCGCCTTGAACAGGGGGATTGTTCCGACAAGCTGCTCTTCGAGCTGGCGTGGTGCTACTTGCAAAACGAGCGCGATGAAGAATCGGTAGAGCTCATCGATCGCATTGACCCGGAAAACATTGAACCGTACGAGTACTACAACTTGTCGTCGCAGGCGTTTTTGGCAACGGAGCGTTATGAGCGAGCGTTCGAGGACTCAAAAGCCCTGGTAGAAGTGGTGCGCGCTATGCAGCCCGATGGAACAGAGCGCACCAGGAAACGTATGGCGCGCCTAGCGGAGATGATCGCCCGCTGCGGCGATGCCCTTTATGCGCAAAAGCATCCCGAGCTGGCGCTGCCCTATTATCAGGAAGCAGCGGAAGTGGACCCCGATAACCCCGAGCGCCTTACGCATTATTCGCGCGTTATGGCGTCTTTGAACCGTTGGCCCGAGGCGGCTCAAGCGGCGGAACGCCTGATAGACGTGATGCCGGGTGCGTATCATGCCCATTATTTGCTGGCTCAGTACTGTTTTGAGATGCGCAACGATCGCGATGCGTTCTACCAGGTAAACTACGCCCTTGAGCTGGAAAAAGGCGACTTGGGCGTGTATGTTTTGCGTCTGCGCATCCTGCTTCGCAACGGTGCGTTGCAGCAAGCTGTCGATGATTTGCGGTTTTTGGAAGACAGTCAGTGCAGCGATTACCTGCCTGTTTTGTGGTGCAAGGCGCTTTATGCTGAAGCTACCGATGCGGCGGTTATTGGGTCGGAGGAGGCGCTGCCGGATGAAGGCAGACTCTACGATGGCGCGCCGTTTACCCTTGAGCATGGTCGCGCGGCGGCGCTTGCAATTTACCGCGAAATTTACGAGCGCCTAAAGCAAGGCGAAGAGATGGATTGGCCTGGTCAGGCGTGTTTTCGCTTGGCAATTCTTTCGCAGGACGAAAAAGATGCATCGCCCGAATGGCAGCTTGAAGTGCTGGATAAGGGCTTGGAGCTTGATCCGAACGATGCGGATTGCCTTTCGTTTCGGGCGTGGCTCTTGCGCCGCTTGGATCGCACGGATGATGCCATTGAGGCGTATCTTCGTTTGGCGCAGCTCCCCCATGACGACCTTGAGTCCGAGCGTGCGTTGGCGCAGCTATATGGGAAGAACCCCGAGGTCAACGCGAAAAAAGCGCTCGATTATTATCAACAGGTGCTTGAGCAGGAGCCTAAAGACCCCGTAACGCTGTATTATGCGGGCTTGTACGCGTATTTCGTGCGCGACTTTTCCCTGGCGGAAAGTTATTTTTTGCGCGAGCGCGCGGTTGAGCCGGAAAGCCCCGACAGCTACCGAATGCTCTCGTTCGTGTATGAGGCGCTGGGCCGCTATGACGATGCGCTGCGGGAATGTGACGGCCTGTTGCTCAAGGCGAAATCGGCGGGAAAGCTGGCGGTGAGCCATTATCTGCGCAAGGCGCTGGTGCTGCGCCGGGCGGGGCGGGCGCGTGCAGCGGTGGAAACGCTGTTCCATGCGTCGTTTTCGTTTGCGTACGATTCCGTGTACGCGGATGTTGCCGACGTGCTTTTGCAGTTTGGCCTGTTCGATCAGCTGTGTGCTCATCTTGACTCGTGGGGCGACGTGAACGAAAAGCACGATGTTTCGCCGCAAAGTTTAGGCGGCTTGGCGTACTATCGTGCTCTTCAGGAGCTTTTAAGTGCGGGAAGCTTGCGGCGTGCGAAGCATTTTGCGCGCACGGGAAGCCCACATATGAGCGATGACCAGCGCTTTCAGATGCAACGGATTCTGGCAGCGTATGCCAGGGATTTCCGAGCGTATGAAAC
>CAKTVK010000164.1 GCA_934623455.1 uncultured Eggerthellaceae bacterium
GTCGTGCAACAATCAATAGTGTCGCACGACAATTTTGAAGTGTAATTATTCTATTTTATAGATAATTCTTATTTATAATATGAATACTATGACTATTTCACCTGTTCATCTCCTGGTTTTACGTTGAAGCCATCGCTATAGGCACTGGGCACCACCAACGTGCCTTCGTTATCCTGCATGCCCTCATACGTAAGATGCATTTTACGCAGCGACAACGCAATGTCGTCGTGGCTGTATGTCTGCGCCACATCATCAAGAATCGCCGAGAGATCCTTCTCTGCTTCCATAAGCGTGATACGTGCGCTCTTGCGGCATTCGGCCTGCGCTTCAAGCGACATAACGCCTTGCAGTTCCTTAGGGATGATCAGGTCGCGCACTTCAACCGATACAATAGAAATGCCCCAGTCCGACACTTTTTGCTCTACCGCTTCGCGCAGCTCCTGGTCAAGCTGATGACGACGCATAACCACGTTCTGCAGCGACGCACGTCCGATAGCATCGCGCAGCGCCGTTTGGGCGGAAAGCGCTACGGCAAAGTGGCAGTCTTGCACTTCGGTACAGGCTTTTTCAGGGTCCCAAATGACCCAGAATAGCACGGCATCCACGTCGAGCGGCACCAGATCGCTGGTTAGGGCCTCTTCGGCGCCAAACGGCGTGGCATTCATGCGCTGGTCAACGCGCAACGTGCAGAATTCGAAAAGCGGAATGGTAAAAAACAGGCCCGGACCCGCAAGACGATTGAAGCGACCCAGGCGCATGACCACTACGCGCTCCCAATCCATGCACACGTGCACCGACGAGAGCACAATGAGCCCTACCAGCACGGAAATGATGATCCCCGTAAGCGTCAGTCGGCCGAAAGCCGCAGCAAACAATGCAAAGATCAGCGCAAATGCAACAAGGGCAAGCACCACGGTAATCATGACTGCGCCGTTGCGCGTGGCTTTTTTCGTGGGGTCGGAGCGATACGCGTCCGCCGCAACGCCGAACTCCATTTCAGAGCGGCGATACGTGTCTTTTTGCTCTTGAGGTGGGGTTTTACCGTTGAGCTTTCTCATGATTTTTTTTCATCCTCCTTACGCACGACGACACCAGCTTTGGGATATCGTCATACGCCATGCCCTCTTCAAGACAAGCTTTTACGAACTCTTCAACAAGTGCATCTATTTCCGGCGCGGGTTTCAAAATGGCGCTTGAATCATTTACGAACACGCCACTGCCGCGCACGGTGGTCACGTAGCCATCGCGTTCAAGCCCCATGTAGGCCTTGCTTACCGTATTGTAGGCAATGCGCAGGTCAGCCGCATATTTGCGCACGGTCGGAAGCTTCTCACCCGGCTTGTAGAAGCCCGACGTGATAAGGTAGACCATGCGATTGCGCAGCTGCACCCACAGAGGCAAGTCGCTGGACTCGTCAAACGAAAACGGCGGTATTTCTTTATTCGGCTGCTTCACGTAACTCTTTTCTTGCTTTCTATCTTTTACTTCGCGCGCTTGCTTCGTGTTTTTGTTTTGAGTTCTTGCTTCATGTTCTCTCTCTGCGCTCTTGCTTCGTGTTGGGCGCTTCGCTTGCTCGTTTTGCTTTTCTCGTTTCACCCCTGGATTCCCCGCCTTATATCGACGGCGCAGCACCGCAGGCCACAATCGCAATGCGAAGGCATAAGCCTCCAGCGAGTACTAAAATAGCAATTCCCGCAGCTGCAGGAGCTGGGATTTCCCGATTTACCACCAAAGAAATAACTTCCGCGGCAAAAGGAAGCACCAGGCCACACGCAACGAATCCCGCCCAAAACGTTAGGGACAAATCCCCTTCGAGAAGCTGCGCAATTGCCAAAGGCGCAGCGTCCTTCACACAAAGAACCATTGCAACGATCGAAACCGCTTCAAGCAGGATAAACGCAATGTCTGCAGGCACGAACAAGCGCGCCATGACACGCGTCACGCGCACGTCTTCGCAGGTGCAGGCCGCAAGCACGACCACGGCACCTCCGCAGGAAAACGCCGAGGCCGCAAACAGCACCGGCAGCCATGTTGATTGCCACACGCCCACCGCAATGACGCTTTGGAGCAGCAAGCCCGTATAGACCATCACGACAATCGCAACGGGAATGCCCAGCACTTTCACAGCAAACACCGCAACGCGCGCCCAGGTCGGCAGCACGAAAACGGCATCGGCCAAAGCGACAGCCAGAAAAGCGGTAAGCAGCGTTAAGGCGAAAGCGCCAACGGTAACAAGGCTGCCCGTAGGATAAAGGAACAGGAAGAAAAACGCTTCGGGACGCCCCAAATCGGCGACAAGGCACAGCTCGCCTGTTACAACAACCACTAGGCCAGCGCCGTAGATAATTCGGCGCATGCGCTGATACGTTGGCTCGGAAATCACCGACTGCGGTGGGAGAAACGTTTTTGCATAGTTACTGCGGCGGTGCTCTTTTACACCCTTGGCAACATCAAGAAATGCAGCAAGCGCAAAGGCACCGGCAGCAGTGCCACCCAGAAAAAGGTACACAGCTATCAATTCACTGAAAACCACGCTGCCCCCTTCCCCTGCGTTTTGGTGCGTTTTGGCGTTTTGATGCATCTCGGTGCTTCGCCGCACCTTGTTATGTTATGCCGTTTGGCCTCGCTTTGGCTCGCTCGCACGCCTTCAAGCCGCGCGGACCACCGCCCTTTCTGTTGAAGACAATCTACCACATGTTTGTGCCGTAGGGCGCATATGTCGCACGACAATTTATCTCCCCAGCCGATTTTGTATGCGCTTGCTGAGCGGGCAAAGGGATCAAACAAGCGCATGGTTGTGCCGTGAACGGCGCAGGTCGTAAGCGGCATGATGCTTCGCAGCACTTCTCCAAACGCTGCTTGCCACGAAGGTCGCCACCCGCGCGGTTCATCTGTTCCGACTCGTGCAGAGCATGACCGAGAAATTGACAAGTTTCCGAAGCTTTTGGAATGAATCGGTCGCCTTCGGAGAGTGCCAACCCGCAAGTTTCAGTGTTTCCCCAGGTCGCTTCTTCCGGTTTCGCCTCATCGCTGCTATTGCACCCCAAAAAGCTCCCAAAAGCTTCGGAAGCTTGTCATTTCTTGAGGGTTAGGCTGCTTCGGCGCTGGATGGCGGCACCCGGAAGCGTATCTTGCAGAGCTCACAACGAACCGCCACCCGCAAGACCTATGTTTCAAATATGAAAAAACTTTTGTATTTCAGGGAAGGAACGGGGGCGGAACCCTTCGGAAGTTTTATCATGAATTGTTTCCGAAAAGATATTCGTCGATTTACAAGGAGTTCTTCGTGACT
>CAKTVK010000165.1 GCA_934623455.1 uncultured Eggerthellaceae bacterium
GGACGAAGGTGCGCACACCGCAACGGGCGATAAGGGTCCCATTGAGCTGACCCCCCGCGAGTTCGAGCTGCTGGGTGCGCTCATGAAGAACGCGGGCAAGGTGGTTTCCCGCGAGGATTTGCTGCGCGATGCCTGGGGCTGGGAATACCTGACGGAAACGAAGACGGTTGACACGCACATCAAGCGCCTGCGCGACAAGATTGAAGCCGCCGGATACGATCCCGGCCTGGTAGAAACGGTGCGCGGCTACGGATACCGTTTCAAGCAATAGGCGGCAGCATTGAGCAACGGGACGCGCGCAGACGACTTCAGACCTGAATACCTAAGGCGCATGCGCCCCGCCCAGCGCGCAGCACATGCAGTTAACGCAGTTCAAGAAAGCTGAAAACAATGAATAACCTGCGCTTTTACTTCGCAGTTCTTTCTACGCTCATGGCAATGTTTGCCACGGGCTTTGCCATGTTTCTCAATCACGCCATCAACGACGCTCCCGCAACCCTTCCGTTTATGGAATGCATAGTGCCTGTTGCGCTTACCACGTTTTTGCTGGGATACGTTATTGGGCACTTCCTGACCGAGCCCCTGCGCGAGCTCACGGAGAAAGTGCGCAACCGCAAAGAGGGCACCACGTTTGTGTTCACCCGAAAAGGACGCCTGCGCGAGGCCGATGACCTGGCCGATTGCTTGGAGGAGCTGGCGCAATACGCGAACGTGCGGCAAAAAGAGCTCACCGTGCGCGAAAAACGCCAGTCCGAATTCATTAGCGATGTTGCCCATGAGCTGCGCACGCCGCTTACCGCTATCCGCGGCAATGCCGAGATGCTGCAAGACCCCGACCTACCGCCCGACATGCACGATCGCTTCTGCGAAACCATCATTCGCGAATCACAGCGCCTGACCAACTTGACAAAAGACCTGATTACGCTCGAAAAAATCGAAGGCTCCACTACGCAAGCGGCGGAAATGAGCCGCGTGAATATGAAGACTGTGGTCGAAGAAGTAATGAACAACTTGTACCCCATTCTGGTGGAACGTCAGGCGAACACCGCCGTGGTGGGAGAAGCGCCCGATATTTTGGGCAACGCCGATCAGATGAAACAGGTTATTCAGAACCTGGTAGAAAACGCGAGCCGCTTCATCCAGCCAGGAGGTCACATTACCGTTGAGCTGCGCGGATTGAAGGGAAACTGCGTGATCACGGTGAAAGACGATGGTTGCGGGTTTGGCGATATTGACCCGAAGCTGCTGTTTGATCGCTTCTACCGCACCGATTCGTCGCGCCAACGCGGCACGGGCGGCACGGGATTGGGCCTGGCCATCGTGAAATCCATTGTGGAAGCGCACGATGGCACCGTGGAAGCCGTGAACCTTTCTGGCGGCGGCGCGTGTTTTATTGTGGCTATCCCCGCCATCCCCGCAGCGTAATTACGGGCTTCGCAACATATCCGCAGATGAACACGGCGCGGCGGCATATTTCCGACGCGCCGTTTTTGGTTCTAGATGCCGCCTGCGCCAGCTCGACCAGCAACAGCGCAGCGCGGTCACCAGCGCAACGCCAGCGCAGCCGCCACTAGACACCGCCAACGGGCGGGTCAGCTACTTGAACAGGTTCCCCAAGATGCCGCGCACAATCTGATTGCCCGCCGTGCGCGTGAAGCTGGTGGCCAACGATGCCACCTGACGCTCGCGCTGCTCCTGTTTGCGCTGCTTGGCGCGCTCTTCTGCTTCCGCTTTCTTTTCGGCGGCACGCGCAGCGCGCTCGGCTTCCTTTTCCGCTTTCTTGCGGGCGGCCTCCTCTTCCTTTGCCTTCTTGGCCTCAAACTCCGCTTTCTCCTTCTCGAACGCGGCGCGCTCGGCGGCAAGAGCATCGACTTTTTCCTGCTCTTCCTTGGCAGCGGTGATCATCTCATACGCCGATTCGCGGTCAACTGCTGTTCCGTACTTTCCCTGCAGCGACGCCTGCGCGGAAAACGCCGCCTGCATTGTGGCATCGTTTGCGGCTGCCATCAGGCATTGCGGCGGCAAAATCTTCGCGTACTCAACTACGCTGGGACGTCCATCCTCATCCAAAAACGATACCAGCGCCTCACCCGTGCCCAAGTTGAGAATTGCTTCTTCGGAATTGAACTTCGGGTTCACGCGGAAGCCCTGCGCCGCGGCTTTCACCGCTTTTTGCTCGCTGGGCGTATAGGCGCGCAGACCGTGCTGCACCTTGTTGGAAAGCTGCGCAAGCACCTCGCTGGGAATGTCGCTTGGGCTTTGCGTAATGAAGTACACGCCCACGCCTTTGGAGCGGATGAGCTTCACCACTTGCACGATTTTGCTGGTCAGAGACTTAGGCATGCCATCGAACAGCAAGTGCGCCTCGTCAAAGAAGAACACGAAGCGCGGTTTTTCGGGATCGCCCACTTCGGGCAACGTGGTGAACAGGCTTGACAGCATCCACAGCAGGAACATGGAATATACGGCCGGGCGCTGGATAAGCTGTGCGGCGTTCAGGATATTCACGTAGCCATGGCCGTTAGCGTCGCACGCGAACCAGTCGTTCAGATCAAGCTCGGGCTCGCCAAAGAAAATGTCGCCGCCCTGGTCTTCCACGGCAATGAGCGCGCGCAGAATGGCACCAACCGACGCCTGCGCAATGTGGCCATACGTTGTTTCCAGCTCTTTGTTGTGCTCCGCCACAAAGTTCAGCATGGAGCGCAAATCCTTCAAGTCAATGAGCAGCAACTGGTTGTCGTCCGCCACGCGGAACGCAATGTTCAAAACGCCTTCCTGAACGTCGGTCAGGTCAAGCAGACGCGCCAGCAACGTGGGGCCCATTTCAGAAACGGTCACGCGCACGGGAATCCCCGCGCCACCAAGCATATCCCAGAATCGGCACGGGCACCCGCGCAAGCTCCAATTCTCAATGCCGAACTTCGTCACGCGCTTCTGGATATTCTCGGTATCGTCGCCCGCCTGCGCCATGCCCGTCACGTCGCCCTTGACGTCGGCCATAAACGTAGGAACGCCCACCTGGGAAAAACCTTCAGCCAGCAGCTTCAGCGTAACGGTTTTGCCCGTGCCCGAGGCGCCCGAGATAATGCCATGCCGGTTTGCCTGGTTCAACAGCAGGTAACAGCGGTTTTCGGGCGTGCCGTCTTCCGCGTTCAGATTGCCCGTGCCCACCCAGATTTTGTTTCCGTCAAGCATGACGCCTCCTTTGCGACGCAATATTTTACTTGCGGTCATTATACCGTTGCTGGCACAATGAAAAGCC
>CAKTVK010000166.1 GCA_934623455.1 uncultured Eggerthellaceae bacterium
TTCTTGAAACCGGAACGGTACTTCAAACGCATAACGGATATTGACATCGAGCGCGACATTGTCGCGCTCGGTTTTACGTGCGTCTTGGTTGACGTTGATAACACGGTACGATCGCGCGAAGATGGCTGTGTGCCGCTTGATGTTCGGGAGTGGCTTTGCGCCGTTGCGGCTGCTGGGGTAACGGTTTGGCTTTTCTCCAACAATTGGCATGATGACGTCTATGATTTTGCTGCTGAGCTGGGTCTTCCCATTATTGCGAAGGCTATGAAGCCGCTGCCGTATGCGTATGCGTTGGCGCGGCGTCGTACAGGGCATTCTTTGGGACTGACGCTTGCAATTGGCGATCAGCTTTTGACCGATATCTGCGGCGCGCATTGTGTGGGTGTTGCTGCGTATTTAGTGGAGCCGCTTGCGGAAAAGGATCTGCGCCATACGGTTGTCTTGCGGCGCGTTGAGCGTGCGCTTTTGAGCTCAATGCGTCCTGAATAGGGAGCTTTGTTGCGTTTACGCAGGTCGCAGGGTTGCCGAAACTACTATCCTGCACGATTTGTATAACCCGAGTATTCGACTTTGCACGCAATGTGAACACTTTCTGAGTGAATTTCGGCGGTTTTGTGGCAGCGCGCGCCACTTCAGGTTTCTCAAAGCATCGGTTGCTAGAATCGTTTTCGTTGTGGGGGCAAACATGCTTTGCGCCCTGTACGTTACACGATCGAAAGGTGCTTCATGCGTTCTAGCATGAGAAATAATCAGATAACACGTGGTCGAGCTGTTCGCATTGCGCGTTCGGCGCGCGTGGATCGCGCGGAGTACGAGAGCCGCCCACGTAGCGCGAGCCGTGCGAGTCGTGTGAGTCGTTCTCGGGGCAGAAGACACGCACGTCTTCCGTTCTTGCTGGTAGCCTGTTTGGCGTTGGCCGTTTTCCTGTGCACGCAGGGCTCGGGATACCCTTCCGATACTTCAGCTGCCGACGATTACGGTACTTCCTGCTCTGTTGCATTTGCCGTAGAAGATACGCCTCTTCAGGCGGAAAGTACTTCCCAACAGGCGTTTTATCAAACGCTCGGCACGGATTCGCAAGAAATTGCTGCAACGTTTTCCTTGCTGCCGGCATCGTCGAGCGTAACGGCATTCTCTCTTTTGGACAATGGCACTGAGCTCGATTTATCGGAAGAGCAGCGCGAGAACATTGAATCCGCGCTCAACGACTTGAATGCAAGCGCAACATTTACCATTGTTGATGCGCAATCGGGGAAGGGCATCCAGTACAATGCGGATGAGCATCTGTATGCAGCGAGTTCTGCGAAGGCATGGTTTTCCCTGTTCCTGGCTCAGCTTGCCGATGAAGAAACCATCTCCTTGGAAGATCCGGTGAGTTGCTGGGCCACCGATTATCCCGTTTCGCAGAGCAGATGGGACGGCACGTATTGCGTGGGCTCTCTGATTGAAAACACACTTCTCTATTCCGATAACGCTGCGTATTCGGCGCTGCGCAATGCTTATGAAGGAATGGGCTATGCACAATGGCTCACTGATATGGGGATTGATCCGGTGATTGTTGCCGATACATCGTGGTATCCGTTCTTGTCGCCTGTTGCCAGCGCACAGATGTGGACCAATATCTACGCCTATATGAACTCCGATGCGGAAGACGCAGCTTGGCTCAAGCAGCTTTTGGAAAACACTCAAGTCTCGTTCCTACGCGATTCGCTTGTTGATGAAAACGTTTCTGCAGATGGAGGCGCAATAAGCGCGGGAGGCGAAGAAACGCAAGCGGAAGATTCCGTGCAAAGGAGCGTATCTTCTTCGAGTGCTTCGGCTCTGATGACCGTCTACAATAAAGCAGGGTGGGATTCCGCAAGCGAATATGCTGGCTACCAGTCGTATTTGAATGCAATGTGCGATTCAGGCGTGATTGAAGCAGGCGGACATACCTACATCGTTTCAGTGTTGGCAAACATCGAAGAAGGCGACGCGAACGCCGTAAAGCTTGAACGTTTGATGAGTGCACTCTTCGAAGCGGCGCAAACGCTGTAGTGCGTAGGTGCGTGGGCGCAATTACGCACCGCAGAGTGTTCCGCTTTTGCATTTTTTCCCTTAAGCCCGTGTGGGCGCATTCGCTGGGTTACAATACAGTGCGAACAAAAGGGAAGGTGCAGTTTTATGGATTACACAACAGCAGGAGATGCGCGGAGCCAGGCCTTGGTGGCCGTGGTTCAAGACGTGCCTGCAGGATTGCGCCTTGTCAATGAGCAGGTCGAAAGCGATTTGCGCCGCTGTTTGATAGGCTATAAGGTGCCCGCAAGCGATCTGCGTTACGTTGAAATTGAAAGCGGCGTGCAGGATGGCAACACCACCGGCGCGCCGATTGCATTTTTGATATACGGCGATGCTGATTCTTCCGCAGACGAGGGGCAGTGTTTTTCCGAAGGCGCCGATGGTTCGCGCGCCTTGAACGCTGCGACTTTCTCGGCGGCACGAACGGCAGTTCCGCGTCCGGGACGGGGAGATTTAGCCGCCGTCCTTAAAACGGCTGCCGATTCGGTGACGGCGGTTGCGAATCGCTTGGACGCGCCCGACCAGGCAGCATGCGTTGTTGCGGCTTCGGTTGCTCGTGAGTTTTTGGCGCAACTGGGCGTGGAAGTTTTCTCTTTTGTGTCGCGCATTGGTTCTGCCGCTCTGTCGGGTGAAGCAATTTGCTCGTATTCCCATGACTTCTCTGCGCTTGATACCGAGTTTTCCGCTGTTCGCTGCCCTGACCAGCGCACTTCCGATGAAATGGCCGCTTGCATAGAGCGCGCTCGCAGCGCTGGTAAAACGCTGGGCGGAACGTTTCAGATTGTCGCCACGGGGCTTTTGCCCGGTTTGGGCGACTTCGCACAGCGCCGCCAGCGATTGAATGCCCAGCTTGCAGCGACTCTTTTCTCGTTGCCTCAGGTGGTGGCAGTTGAGTTTGGGCACGGCAGCGCCTTGGCGGAAAGCGAAGGCCCCGCGTGCCACGATGCCGTGCTGGTGAGTCCTTCCCAGGGCTTTTCCCGTGCGTCGAATTATGCGGGCGGTATTGAAGACGGCTTGACTTCAGGCGAACCGTTGTTGATTTCCGTTACGCTTTCTCCTGGCGCGCCAACGGGCGCAGGTAAAGAATCGGTCAACCTTGATACGCTTCAGCTTGAGCAGGCGAAATGTGCGGGTGCACCCGTATGCGTTGTTCCGGGCGCTGCCGTGGCTGCCGAGGCCGAAGTAGCGTTTGTT
>CAKTVK010000167.1 GCA_934623455.1 uncultured Eggerthellaceae bacterium
AACGTACGGCCACATTGCGCAGGCGTCGGTTGGTGCCATTCTGCGCGCGCTCATTGCCGTGGAAGACCAGGGTGGCGATATCTTCTTTGGCGAGCCCGAGCTTGATCTGAACGACTGGTTCGCATGCGACGCTAACGGCCATGGCTACGTGAACATCCTGAACGCCGCGCAGCTGATTCAGCGCCCAGCCGTGTATTCCATGTTCCTGCTGTGGATGCTGTCAAGCCTGTTCACCACGTTGCCCGAAGTGGGCGATCCCGAAAAGCCGCGCTTCGTGTTCTTCTTTGACGAGGCGCACTTGCTGTTCGACGGCATGCCTAAGTCCCTGACCAGCAAAATCGTGCAAGTGGTGAAGCTCATCCGCTCCAAAGGCGTGGGTGTGTACTTCATCACGCAAAGCCCAAGCGACATCCCCAATGAGGTGCTTGCGCAGCTTTCCAACAAGGTGCAGCACGGCCTGCGCGCCTATACGCCCAGCGAGCAAAAAGCGGTGAAGGCGGCGGCGCAGGGCTTCCGCGTGAACACGAAGTTCAATTCCGAAGAGGCAATTCTCAACTTGGGAACGGGCGAGGCGCTGGTGTCATTTTTGGACGAGGATGGACGCCCCAGCGTAGTTGAATACGCGAAGATTCTGCCGCCGCAATGCCTGATGGCGGCTGCAAACGATGCCACCATGCAGGCGGCTTATTCCGCGCAGGCGCCGCTGCAGGGAAAGTACGGAGCAGCGGTAGACCGCGAGTCGGCGTATGAGATGATTGCCGCTGCTAAGGAAGAGCAGGAAAAAGCCGATGCCCTTGCTGCCGAGCGCGCCGCATTCGAGAAGGAGAAAGCGGAATTCGAAGCCAAGAAGGCAAAGGAAGAAGAAGCTGCCCGCAAGAAAGCGGAAAAGGAAGCAGAGCGCGCCGCGCGTGCTGCCGAAAAGAAGGCGGAAGCGGAAGAGCGCGCGAAGCAGCGTAAGCAGGAACAGCGCGAACGCCAGGTGGCATCGTTGGCCACCAGCTTCACGCGCACGGCGGGCAACCAGATTGTGCGCGGCATTTTGGGGAACCTGTTCAAGTAGGTGGTTGCGAAACTGTACTTATGCTGCAGGGATGGCGGGGATGGCCACAATAAAGCACGCGCCGCCGCCGGAAAGATTCACGGCTTCCACGGTGCCGTCGTGCGCTTCTACAATGGATTTCACGATAGCCAGGCCCAATCCTGTGCCGCCCGTGCCGCGTTGGCGCGACGAATCGGTGCGGTAGAAGCGATCGAACAGCAGCTTCGGGTCAATGTCGCCAAAGCCGCAGCCGTCGTCTTTCACCGTGATCACGCAGTTCCCCTTCAATCCGCGCAGCTCAACGGTAATGTGACCTCCTGGTTGGATGAAACGGCTCGCGTTTTCCACCAGGTTTTGGATGACCTGCTTCATCTGATCGGCGTTGCCCAAAATATCGGGCGCTTCTCCCACCACGGCGGTGTTCGCCTGACGTTCCACCAGAATGGGGTACAAGTTGTTCATTACTTCTTCGACCACAGTCTTCATATTCACGCGGCTCATTTCCGCCGCTTGCGTAGTGGAGCCTTCGATTTTTTCGAGCGTAATCAGGTCTTTTGTCAAGTTGGTCAGGCGCTGTGATTCGCGAATGATGGTTTCGCAGAAGCGATCGTGCATGTCGGGCGGTAGGTCGGGGTCTTGCAGCATCTCGGCATTGCCGCGGATAGCGGTAAGCGGCGTGCGCAGCTCATGGGCAACATCGCTAATGAATTCGGACTGGCGTTTCTCGCGCACGGTGAGCTCTTTTTGCCGCACGTTTGCGTATTGTGCCAGTTCTTCCAGGCAATCGGCCAGGTCGTCGGCCTCGCGCAAGCGTCCTTTTCGGGTGAACACGAACGTGGTGCCTTCTTTACGGTTGCGCACCTTCTCCGTGAGCTCGCGCAACGGCTCGGTCAGGAAGTGTCCAATAACGTACCCCAGCAAGAACGTGGTAAGCGCAACGGGCACTATGCACTCCAGAAACGGAAGGGTTGCAGGGGTGCCGTTGATGGAATGATTGAGAAACATGGCAAAGCCCGTGGCAAACATTGCCATGAGCGTGGAAAGAACTGCGAAGTAAAAGCGCAGGTTATTCATTGTTTTTCAGCTTTCTTGAACTGCGTTAACTGCATGTGCTGCGCGCTGGAAGGGACCCGTGCGCCTCGGGCATTTAGGCTTGAAGGCATCTGCGCGTCCCGTTGTTCAACGCCACTGCCTATTGCTTGAAGCGGTATCCGTAGCCGCGCACCGTTTCTACCAGGCCGGGATCGTATCCGGCGGCTTCAATCTTGTCGCGCAGGCGTTTGATGTGGGTGTCCACCGTCTTTGTTTCCGTCAGATACTCCCAGCCCCAGGCATCGCGCAGCAAATCCTCGCGGGAAACCACCTTGCCTGCGTTTTTCATAAGCGCGCCCAGCAGCTCAAACTCACGGGGGGTCAGCTCAATGGGGCCCTTATCGCCCGTTGCAGTGTGCGCGCCTTCGTCCAGCGTAATGCCGCCGGCAACAATCGTGTTGCCATCAAGGCTGTTGTCGCTGGCAGACGCGCGACGCAAAAGCGCACGCACGCGAGCAATGAACTCGCGCACGCCGAAGGGTTTCGCCAGATAATCGTCGCCGCCAATCTCCAGGCCAACCACCTTGTCAAGCTCGGTGTCGCGTGCGGAAAGGAACAAAACCGGCGCTGCGGAAATCGAACGAATGCGGCGACACAGCTCGTAGCCGTCAATGCCCGGCAGCATGATGTCAAGCACGAACAGGTCGTACGGTTTTTCGCGCGCCATGGCAAGGGCCTGTTCGCCGTTATCCACTACATCGGCCAGGTACCCTTCCTTGCGCAGGGCGTACCCTACGAATTCCGTGATGGATGCTTCGTCGTCAACAACCAAGATGCGTGTTTGCTTGTCGCTCATGCTTCCTTGTCCCTTCTTTTCCGTCTGCGCCTGCTGTTTGCGGCCGTCGTTTGCGCTTGTTGTGCGCTTCAGGCGGGTTTTCTCGCGTGACTTGCTCGTTTATAATGTGCTCGTTCAAAACGCGTGCATCAAAACGCGCGCCCCCGAACACGTGCGTGCGCTTAAAAATGCGCGCCGAAACGTTTTTTGCTTAACATAAAACTATACCGAGAAACTACCCGTAGTTTATCAGCGGTTGCAAAGGTTGTCATGATTATGTTACTAACTATTGACGTGGGAAATACCCATAC
>CAKTVK010000168.1 GCA_934623455.1 uncultured Eggerthellaceae bacterium
GTTATTCAAGCGGCGCATGAGCTGGGGCATTACGTTATCACCATGGATTATCTTCCTGATAACATTGCGCATAGCTTTTCCGATGAATACGTTAATGTGAGCATCGTGGATAAAGAAGCGGTGTGCGCGGCGGCGGAAAAACTGCAGGTTGATGGCATTACGTCGTTTGCGGCAGATCCTGGTGTGATTTCGGCGGCATATACGGCAGAGCAGCTTGGCTTGCCGTTTCAGGGGTCGTTTCGTGCGGTCGAGATTCTTCAGAAGAAGGATCTTTTCCGTGCGTTTTTGGCGGAAAACGGTTTCAATTGTCCGCAGTTTTTCATGTTCCGCTCGATAGAGGAAGCGCTTGAGCGAGCGAACGATTTTCCGTATCCTGTGATTGTCAAGCCCACCGATTCTGCGGGGAGCAAGGGCTGCACGCGCGTCGATTGCGCAGCGGAATTGGCAGCGGCCGTTGAATACGCCTTGCCGTTCAGCCAGGATGGCTCGTGCATTATCGAGCAGTTTCTGGAAAAGCTATATCCCTCTTCCAGCGCAGATTGCTTTTCCGTCAACGGAAAGATTGTGTGCCTTCCTTTTACCACTCAGCCATTCGACAAGAACGCTGCCAACCCGTATACGCCAGCAGGATCGGAGATGCCCAGCTCCATTCCTGAAGAGTACCTTGCGCAGTTGCGCGGAGAGCTTCAGCGGCTTTTTGACCTGCTTGAATTAAGGACGGGCGTGTACAATATCGAGACGCGGGTGGCAACCGATGGGCTGCCGTATATCATGGAGGTTTCGCCGCGCGGGGGCGGAAATCGTCTTTGCGAGCTGCTGCGTTACGCCAGCGGCGTGGATCTTATCCGGGCTTCCGTCCAAGCGGCTTTAGGCGAGGACGTGCACGATGTGCATGATCCGATCATCGATGGCTATTGGCATGAGTCTGTTCTGCATAGTGCGCATGGCGGCGTATTTACAGGTATGTGGTATGCGCCCGGCTTCAAAGAGGCTCATGTGGTCAACGAGCAGCTTTGGGTTGAGCCGGGTGACGTTGTGGAGGGATTCAGCGCCGCAAACCAGGCATTCGGTACGATTGTGCTTCGCTTCGATACGAAAGAAGAACTTGCGGCATTCGATGCGAACGAATCCCAATTCATGCGCGCCATCATCGACTGATTTGTTGGCAGGCTACCCCGGGTCGGGGCGGGATTTTGGGTCTTTCAGCGGCATGTTGTCGTTTTTTTCACCCGAATGTGCAAAATATTCCTGTTCGGGGTAGGTGGGAAGGGGCTTCAACGCGCATGTCTCGTTGTCTGAAATTCGCGACCTGGGGTTTTCCTGGCTAATGGCGATACAAGCGGCGACCTGACGCCTCTTTTGCATCTTCGAGGTACCCCGAACAGTCATATTTTGCGCATTTGAGCCCGATTTCCGACAAGATGGCTTGCAACGTGGTGGTTCATGGAAGAAGTGAGTGCCATTTGTTGACAAAAGGTGGGGGCGGCGTCAAGCAGTCATCGCAATGGCCCTCGTCGATTCCGTGTTGAGCACTTCGGTCGGCGTGTGCCAGCTCTGGATTGGCGGGATTGCTTCTTGGAGATTGCTGCTTGACGAATTGGTACGCGGGTCGTATTATCGGCTGTGGAGAGATTCCTATCGGTTAGGCCCCGATGGACTGATTGTAAGCCCCGATGCGTTCGGGTGTTTTGTTGTGCAATCAGTTTGGGGGTACCATGGAAGACGAATCCATCAATCTAGGTGTCGAAGTCGATGCCGATTTCGACGATTTCTTTGATCCATTTGAAGACGAAAACATCGAGCCCGATGACAATTTGACCTTGGATTTTTCCGGGCAGGTCAATCTTGACAGCGCCGACTTTGGCTCTGCTGAGCCTTTGGGCAGTGAGATGCCCGATTCTGCTTGCCACATTAAGGTGGACACCCGTACAACTGAAGAAAAACTCGCGGATCTGATGAAGGCCATGAAGCCGCAACGGCATACCGTGTTGGGCATTTTAAGCATGTGTGCAGAACCCAAATCCGTTGCCGAGGTCAATGCGTATGTTGCCGAGGTGCAGAAGTATAACGTTTCCGTTTTTGCTGGTGATAATACCTGTGCCATGCTGGAAAACGCAGGTGGCATTCAACGCGTTACCGAAAATGGCGTTCCTTACGATAGGGTAGAGGTAGAACCCGTTGTTATTTTGGACGAAGATGGCGTGGAATGTTTGCAGCCCGGAGAGTCTCCTGAAGTTTTTTGGCAGACCACGCCTGAAGGTCTAGCGCTTATTGCCGCTGATGATGCGGGAGCGCGATTGCGCGAACGACTAACGCAAGATGAGCAGTTCTTATCCTGCTACAAGCTGGTGCTAAAAATGGCTTCGACCCCTCAGGGCGCCACGCGTGACCCTATGTACGAGGCCCTTGAACCCACGCTTGAGAAGATGAAACCGCGTTATTATTCGCCTCTTTTTGCAGAACGCCTGTACAAATGCGATGCCCTGGAATGGCGTGGGGCGTGGTACATCACCGAGTTGGGCCGCCAATGCCTTGAAAGCATGTCCGACGTACCCGATATTGAGTTTTTCGACCCCGAAGATCCCAAGGAGAAATAATGGCTGATCAGATTAATACCGCTGTTGAAGAAGAGATGGAATACACCGACGAGGAACTGATTCAGCAGCTGATAAAGGTGATGCGTCGCCGTATGGGTACGTATTCGCTTATGGCTCGCATGTTTCGCGTTGAAGCCGATCAAGAATTGCTTGATCAGCTTAGGGATATGCAATTTCCAGCTGCGGCGGAAAATGAACTTGTGTCCAAAGGCTATGAGCTGATAGTTGATTACATGACCTCAATCTGGGAAAACACGTTAACCGAGTTAGCTGTGGATTACGTGCGTGTATTTATTGGCTACGGCATGAATAGTTCAAGTGCGGCGTTTCCGTACGAGTCGGTATATACCTCGGAGCATCACTTGCTCATGCAGGATTCTCGCGATGAGGTGCTAGCCCTGTATCGAGCAGCCGGTTTGGAAAAGGATTCCAGCTGGCCCGAAAGCGAAGACCATATTGCTTTGGAATTGGAATATATTGCCATTCTTACACGACGTGCTATCGAGGCATTGGAGGTTGGAGATGAGGATACGGCATACCAGCAGATGGTATGTCAGTGGAATTTCCTCCAAGATCATTTGACCAACTG
>CAKTVK010000169.1 GCA_934623455.1 uncultured Eggerthellaceae bacterium
CCGACAAGGTGGGCACGGTTGCTAAGTACGTTTCCGGCGGTCAGTGCCAGGTTGGTTTCGTGTACACTTCTGACATCTATCGTTACGACGGCGTAGAAGTCGCATACACCACCGATGCTTCTTCGCACAAGAACATTCTGTATCCGGGTGCCGTTGTTGCTGGTGCAAAGAATGCAGAAGTTGCTGCCGACTTCCTGAACTTCTGCTCCACGAATGCAGAAGCTCTGAAGATTTTCCAGAAGTACGGTTTTGAGCTGGCATAATAAAGGGCTGCAACAAGCTGCGTAGAGAAAGGAGCGGGTGGCACGAATGCGCTGCCCGCTCGTTTTCGTGAGCAGAGCTTGTTGCGTGTACGGCTGTTGCGTGTGTGGTTTCGCATGCGTGTTTGCTGCGTGATGGACATCCGCACGATAAGCCGTCGGCGCAGGTTAGCGTGTGGGTATAAAAGTTCGAAGGGGAACGCGTGAAGATTATCAAGAAGCTTGCCATGTGCCTGGCATCGGCGCTGATGTGTGCGATGCTTTTGCCCGCGGTATCGTGGGCCGATTCGTCTGATGCAACCTATAAAGCCGCTTTCACGGCTGATCAACAGGTTGGATCAAGCGAGTCGTCGGCGGAGATTTCCGAAGATGCAACCGCCATTGTTATGGGCAAGGATAGCTTTGGCTTCTCGTCCTTTGAGCGCTTGAACAAGGGCACGAACAGGGCTTATTCGGGAACGTATTACGGCTACCGCTACCAAATGGCTTCTGCCGATGCCTTCGCGGTGGTGAATGCGCGCGGCTATTCCCTTGTGTACATTCCGGCATCGCGCGTTTCTGCGCTGGGCATTTCGCTGTCCGATGCTTCGTTCCAGGAAGAATTTATCAGCATGCTTAAAACAATCGATAGCGCATCATCGAACGGCGGAACGCGTTTGGAAACACTTGATAACCAGGTGTTTTTCACCAGCGCACCGCAAGTTGAGATGGGTGGCTACACGTATTCGTTTGGCGTTGAGGTCGAAGAAGGCGTGTATTACGCCACCATCACGCAGGGCGATTCGGAGGATTGCAGCGCGGGTGGCATTTACTCGGAGTCGGGCTTGGTTTTGCCGGCGTCCGAGATTTCCGTGGTGGGCGCGCCCACGGGTCTTGCCTGGGTTGCGCGCTTCTTGCAAGAGCTTGACTGGAGCCCGCTGTGGGTGTCGCTGCGCACCACGGGTGTTGCGATTGTCATTATCTTCCTGCTGGGGCTTTTGGCGGCGTGGCTTACCGTTAAGGCATCAAGCAGGCTCAAGGGCATTTTGGACACCGTCTTCACCATTCCCATGGTGTTGCCGCCCACGGTTTGCGGCTTTTTGCTGCTCATGTTGTTCGGCGGCAATTCCATTACGGGCAAATGGCTTATCGCTCACGGCATTGACATTGTGTTCACGTGGCCGGCAACGGTTATTGCCTGTTCAGTGGTTGGTTTCCCTATGATGTATCGCACGGTGCGCGGTGCGTTTGAGAACTTGGATGCGAACATGCTGGATGCGGCGCGAACGTTGGGTTGGGGCGAAGCGCGTATTTTCGCGCGCATCATGGTGCCGCTGGCATGGCCGTCTATTGCGGCGGGTACGGTGCTGGGCTTCGCGCGCGCCATGGGCGAATTCGGCTGCACGCTGTTCTTTGCGGGCAACTACGTAGGCATCACGCAGACTATCCCGCTGGCCATTTACTACGACTGGATGGGCGGCAACACCGATGCGGCCATCTTCTGGGTTATTGTGGTTATCCTGATTTCGTTTTTGGTTATCCTGTTCATCAACGTGTATTCTTCGCGCACGCAAAAGTATCTGGCGCGACCGGGTCAGGGGAAGAAACGCGGCCGGAAGCGCGGGTGCGGTGCTGGCGACGGTTGCGTTCCGGCTGCGCGCGGCGGCGCGGGTGCAGGAGCGGGTGCTAGAGGCGCGGATGGAGCGGCGATGCGCGCCAATGGCGGTGTGATGGCTTTGGCCGCTGCTGGCGACGCGGCGGCTGGTGCGGCGGGCGCTGCTGGTTCCGGTAACGGCGCTGTGCTGGCTGCGGCGGGAGCTGCGGGTTCTGCGGGCGCAGCTGGCGCTGTGCTAGCAGCCGAAGGGGCGGGTTCTACGGGCGCTGCGGCTGACGTGGCTGTGGGCAGCTACGAAGTTGATGATAGCGTGACTGTTTCTGCCGATGATTCTCGAGTTGCGCAGATGCAAGGAGGTGCGCGATGAGCGTTGTTGTTGACATTCGCAAGAAGCTTGCGACGTTTGATCTTGAAGTGAGCTTCGAGGTCGGAAACGAAACGCTTGGCTTTCTGGGCGCATCTGGGTGCGGCAAGTCGATGACGCTGCGTTGCATTGCTGGTGTTGAAACACCTGATGAGGGTAAGATTATTGTCAACGGCACCACGTATTTTGATAGCGCGGCACGGGTGAATATGAGCCCGCAGCAACGAAAAACCGCGCTGCTGTTCCAAAACTACCAGCTGTTCCCCCATATGTCGGTGGCGAAAAACATCGCGGCTGGCCTGGGCAAAGATGTCCCCGCCGAAGAACGCGACCGCATTGTGCAGGCGGAGTTGCGGCGTTTTTCGCTGGTCGGGTTCGAGGATCGCTACCCCTTGCAGCTTTCGGGTGGTCAGCAGCAGCGCGTTGCGTTGGCGCGCATGTTGGCGGCCCGACCTGCGATTTTGATGCTTGATGAGCCTTTCAGCGCGCTTGATTCCCACTTGAAAGCGCAGCTTGAGCAGAACATGCAAGCGCTTTTCGACAGCTTCGATGGCAGCATTATGTATGTAAGTCACGATATTGATGAGGCGTATCGCTTATGTGATCGCATTGCCGTGGTTGATAACGGCAAGATTGAATCGATTGGCGCGCCGGGGAAGACCGTGGGGCGGCCGTCGTCGCTTGCGGCCATGAAGCTCTCCGGGTGCAAAAACATGACACGCTGCGAATGTCGCGACCCGCATACCGTTTGGTGTCCCGAGTGGGGTGTGGAGCTCAACGTGGATGAAGAGGTGCCAGAAAGCGCTATCTATCTGGGTGTTCGTGCTTCGTATATTCATCTTGCCACGGGGCATTGTCCGCGAAATGTGTATCGCGCGCGCGCTCTTCATGTGAGCGATTCGCGTTTCGAGCATTGGGTAACGCTCGATTTCGAGACCGAAAAGCAGCCTGA
>CAKTVK010000170.1 GCA_934623455.1 uncultured Eggerthellaceae bacterium
GTGACTTCTCTGTCGTTTATGTTTGATGGTTGCGCATCGCTTACTTCGCTCGACCTTACTTCGCTTGACACTTCCAGCGCAACGTCTCTGTCTTATATGTTCTCGGGGTGCTCGTCGCTTGAGACCCTGGACTTGTCAGCGCTCGATACTTCGAATGTAACGGATATGCGCTTTCTGTTCTCTGGCTGCCCGTCGCTTTCTACTGTTTACGTATCGGGGTTGTTTACCACCAATGAAGTGCGTTCATCGGATTTCATGTTTGCTGGCTGCACTTCGCTGGTAGGCGGCGCGGGTACCACGTATAGCGCCGCGCATACCGATGCGGCGTATGCTCACATTGATGCTGGAACCAATGATCCTGGCTATTTCACGGGAAGGCGTCCAAAAGGGGAAGGCGATGTGAACGGCAACGGCGTGTTCAATGTTGTTGACGCGCAGGTGGCTTATGAAATTGCCACGAACGATCATTACGAGAATCGCCCTGATTATGCCGACATGTGCCATCGTGCAGATGTAACGCGTAATGGTTCGGTTGATGCTGCGGATGCCTTCGCCATTCAGCGCGCAGCTTTGCGCGGTTGGGATACGTTCTAGGATGTTAGCGGGGAAACGGCATTGACGCTTCTGTGCGCACAAGGGGGCGGTGAAGGAGCGCGTGGGTAGCAGTTAAGGCTACGACGGAGTTTTGCATCCGATGCCTCTGATAAAAACAGGGTACTTTTCTGTGGGTTTGCCAAGGTTTACTTTTTTGCGAACTGGGGAAACGCTGAATTTCAAAGCAAGGGGAGCTGAAAATCCACAGAAAAGTGGGTCGTTTTTATCATTGTAAGAAGATCTGTCGAATTATTCCGACGCAGTTTGTTGACGATTGCGGCCAGTAAGCATACGGCCGTTCAGTTGTGCAGTTGTGGCGCATTTGTTGGCCAGGCTTCTTGCTTTTTCGCATAAGGAGTATACTTTTAGAGTTTATTTTTGAAGCGCTTGCTTTGAAGCATTATTAGCACGACATTGAAGGGAAGTCCTATGAGCGAAATCATTCCTGGAGATTTGCATGTATCGAACGATGTTTTAGCCGATGTCGTGGGAAACGCTGCTATGCAGTGCTACGGCGTGGTTGGCATGACCGCACCGAACGCTGCCGATGGTATTGCAAAGATTTTGCCCGCCTCGCGTTTGCGTCGCGGTGTTGTGGTGACCAAAGAAGAACAAGGCGTTCGTGTTGATCTTTATATTGTGGTCGAATACGGTATCAACGTTTCCACGGTCACGCGCAACCTGACCGATGCAGTGCGTTTCGCGCTGACCGAGTACACGCGCATTCCTCTTGCAGCAATAGAGGTTCATGTTCAGGGCATCAAAATAAAATAACGGTTCGAGATTATCGCAAAACGAAATTGAGGTTTTCATGTCTGAGCACTATTCACGAAACAACATTGTGAATGCGATTGCGGCTGCCAGCAAGATTTTGTCGGAGCGCAAAGAAGAAGTCAATCGCCTTAATGTTTTCCCTGTTCCCGATGGTGATACAGGTACTAATATGTCGCTTACCATTGAAAGCGTGGTCAACAATCTTGCGGCCATGCCCATTGGTTACACGCAAAACGACATTCGCAAGGCAATCACGCAAGGTGCACTTATGGGCGCGCGCGGCAACTCGGGCGTTATCACGTCCCAGATTCTGCGCGGTTTCTGCGAAGGCGCGCAAACGTGCGAAGTTTTCGACACCACGATGATTGACGCGGGTTTCCAAAAGGCGGTGGAAGTTGCGTTCAAGGCTGTTCGCAAGCCGGTCGAGGGTACGATTCTGACTGTTTTGAGGGACACTGCCGCCGCTGCGAAGAAAGCGCGCAAGGCGAAGCTTTCTACCGACGACGCCATGGATGCTATCGCGGCAGAAGCATTCGCATCTGTGCAGCGCACCCCTGACCTGTTGCCCGTTCTGAAGGAAAACGGCGTGGTAGACGCGGGCGGTTTCGGTCTGTCTATCTTCATTGGTGCGTTCGTTTCTGCGCTAACCGGTAAGGAAGGCGTGCTTGTTGACACGCTGGCGTTCGCGCGCACGGCTGCACCGAAGGTGGAAATCGAGCAGATCAACGACTGGGAAGGCTCGGCGTATCGCTATTGCAATGAGTTTTTGGTTGATTCCGATGTCCTTGATACCGACGAAGCTCTGGAGTTTTTGGCTACCATGGGCGACTGCGAGCTGTGCGTAGGCGCAACTCCCAAGTTCAAGGTGCATGTTCATTCCAACACGCCCGATAAAGTGTTGGCATACTTCCTGGAGCGCGGCCAGATTTCCGAGGTGTTCATCCACAATATGCAGCTGCAAAGCGAAGAGCGCACTGAGAAACTTGCTGCCGAAGAGCAGGGCGAGCATAAGGCGCTCGGCTTTGTTGCCGTTGCAGCTGGCGAAGGCAACGCTCAGATTCTGAAGAGCTTGGGCGTGGATGTGGTCGTGTCTGGCGGACAGACCATGAACCCCTCTACGAAGGATCTGCTTGATGCGGTGAACAAGGTAAACGCCGATGCCGTTATCATCTTGCCCAACAACAGCAACATCATTATGGCTGCAAATAGCGCAGCGCAGCTTTCCGAGAAGCCTTGCGGCGTTGTTCCCACGAAGAGCGTTCCTGCATCGTTTAGCGCATTGTTTGGCGCCGACCCCGACGCCGACTTGGATACGAACATCGAGAGTATGACCGATGCGTTTTCGGAAGTGAAAGCAGGCGAGATTACCACCGCCATCAAGGATTCCAAGGATGCTCACGACAATCCTATCCACAACGGCGACGTTATTGGCATTGCCGATGGTTCCATTGAAGCGGTTGGTCAGTCTTTGGAAGAAGTTCTGTTTGCGCTGCTGAAAGCCATGGAAGCTGAAGATATGGACAACTTGACGCTTCTTGCGGGCGCAGATCTTTCTCAGGATGAATTTGACGCTTTGGTTGAAAAAGTCGAACAGAAATACGACGACCTTGAGATCGATGCGCAGCGCGGTGAGCAGCCGTTGTACCCGCTCGTGTTCTCTTTGGAGTAGTTCGTCTAAAAAGACGCTTTCTGAAGGAGCGGCAGCGAATAGCGCTGCTGCGGTAAGTATAGATGCGCAGCAAGAAACAAGCAAGAAACAAGCAAGAAACAAGCAAGAAACAAGCAAGAA
>CAKTVK010000171.1 GCA_934623455.1 uncultured Eggerthellaceae bacterium
AACGTAGTGTGGCGGCAGTGGTCAGACCAGTACGTGTCAACAACCTTGACTTCAGTAATAGTAGGGTTGCGCTTTTCGACCTCGCGGAAATGCTTCTGGAAGAACACGATGTCGGCCAAATCCATGGCCAGACCGCGCTCTTTGATGAACGCCGCCAGCTGCTCTTCGGTCAGGTCGATAAAGCCTTCCACCACTTCAACGGGCGCGGGCTCGGCAAACGTCATGGCCAGCGTGGCGGGCAGCTCAAGCGATGCCTCGCGGCTCTCAACAGGGTTGATAACGTAATGCTTCACGGCGGCGATGTCTTGATCGGAAAGCGCGCCTTCCAGCACATACACCTTCGCGTTGCGCACCAGCGGGCGCTCGCCCTGGCTGATAAGCTGGATGCATTCACTTGCGCTATCGGCGCGCTGATCGAACTGGCCCGGCAGCGCCTCAACGGCAAACAACGCACCCTGGGCGCCTTCGACCTGCGGAAGATTGAACGACACCGTGTCGGACTGAGGCTCGCTGAACACGGTGGGCACGCACTGGGCGAACAGCTCTTCGGTCAGCCCCTCCGCATCGTAGCGATTGATGATGCGAACCTTTTCCAGACCCGCAATGCCTAAGATGTCACGTAGCTCGCTGGCAAGATGCTGCGATTCAACATCAAAGCCCGGCTTCTTTTCAACGTAGACGCGCTGAACCATGAAATCCACCCTTCGAATGTGCGCCAATGCGCACGTCTCCCGCTGTGCGCAAACATGCGCACGCTTCGCCAATACTTCCAAACGCTTTTTGTGTTTTGCCGATGCCGAAAAACGGCATATAGATATACCTTTGCATGATACCGCTTCTTGACGCAAGCGCAGACGTGATGACGCCTAGGGGCAGAATTCTTTCACAGCAGACAGAGCGCAAGGGGAAGGCGAAGGGGCCGATGCCGAATGCGGGCGGTGGGCTGCACGCGGAGGCACGCAAGGGCGCGAAGGGCTGAGCCGAACTGCGACGCTTTGGATAAGTTGAGCGAGCCGCAAGTGAGAGAAAGCATTATCCAAGCGGAGTCGTGAGGTGAATGCCCTTCGCGCCCTTGCGCTTCGCATTTATCCCTTTCGCCGGCAGCCTCTTCCCCATCAGCCGCTTACCGCCGCTGAGCGCCGCTTGCGGCAGAGCAACCCCGCCATTTATGGAGCTTTCCGAATCTTCGCGAGAAATTCCTTACACAAAACCGAGACAATCCCTAAACTAGCAGGGTTTGACCGTCGGGCAAGACGGCCTGGTCAACTAACTTTCGCGAACTCTTTCGCAGTTTTTTCTCTTCGAAAAAACAATAACTATACCAATAGCAAATATATAGAGACGCACATTTGAAACGAGGTATTTATGGCTCTTGATTTGGACAAACAACAAAAGACGATGATTCTGGTGCTTCTTATGGGCACCATTTTGGTCATCCTGAACGCAACGCTTCTTTCCCCTGCGCTGCCATCGATCATGGAGGACACCGGCGTTTCCGCCACCACCGTGCAGTGGCTTACCAGTTCGTACGCGTTGGTCGAGGCGTGTGTCATTCCGCTGAACGCGTTCTTCGTGGGACGCTTCTCCACGCGTCAGCTGTTCATGGGCAGCATCGGGTGGTTCTGCATTTCCAGCATCGTTGCTGGTCTGGCGCCGAATTTCTACGTAATTCTGGCCGCGCGCGTGATGATGGCGTTTGCCACCGGTATCATCATGCCCATGTCGTTCACGCTGATATTGCTCACCATCCCCCGCGAGAAGCGCGGCAGCGCCATGGGTCTTATCGGACTGGCGATTGGCTTTGCGCCCGCAATCGGCCCTACGCTTTCCGGCTTCATTGTTGATTCTTTGGGTTGGCGCGAGCTGTTCTTCGTTGTAGCGGCGCTGTGCGTAATCGTGCTTATTGCGGCGGCATTCAAGCTGAAGAATTTCCAAGGCTTCGAGAAATCGAGCTTCGATGCACCTTCCGTTACGCTTCTGGGCGTAGGCATGGTGAGCTTGTTGTATGGCATTTCGTCTATCACTTCTGCTCGCAACATTGTGCTTGACGTGACGCTTATTGTTGTCGGCCTGGTGCTTTTGGGTATTTTCTGCCGTCGTCAGCTCAAGCTGGAAAACCCCATTTTGCGCATTAGCGTGCTGAAGTCGCCAAAGTTCCGTACCGCGGTCATTCTGGTCGCGCTGTTGCAGGCATCGCTTATTGGCTCCGAAGTTGTGCTGCCACTCTACGTGCAGCAAGTTATGGGCAACGGCGCCACCACATCGGGTCTGCTTATGATGCCGGGCGCTATCATCGGCGCGGTGTGCGGTCTGGTGGCAGGACGCCTGTTCGACAACTTCGGCGTGCGCGGTCCCGTAGTTTTCGGTGCCTGCATGGTTGCCATCGGCGCGTTTGGCGTGACCACGTTTAATATTGGTATGGACATTCTGATGGTCACCGTTGTGTATACCACCATGTCAATCGGCATTCAGTTTTTGAACACGCCGCTGAATACCTGGGGCATTAACTCACTGGATAATCGCGTGATCCAGCACGCTAACTCCATTTCGTCCACCATGAATCAGGTGGGCATATCCGTGGGCACCGCGTTTATTGTAAGCTTGACCGCACTCGGCGGTTTTCTTGCCCCCGCCGATGCATCAGCCCAGGTTGTAACGATGGCGGGCGTGCACGCGGCGTTTTGCGGCATGTGCGTGCTGCTTATTATCGTTGTGCTGGGCATTTTGATCTTCGTGCATGAGAAGGGCGGCAAGAAAGCCAGCGCAGGTGCTGCTGCTGGCAACGCTGCTGGTACGGATTCTCAGGCGGGCGCCGCGGCTGGACCCTTCGTGGCTTTCCCCTCTCTTGAGGGCATTGCCGGTATCGACCGCCCGTTTTTGGTGTCTGACGTTATGAATCCCCAGCCCAACGTGGTGTCGCAGGATGCCACGGTGCGCCAGGCAATCGATGCCATGCGCGCTACCGAGACCAGCGGCGTTCCCGTGGTAGATAGCACTGGTGGCGTGGTCGGATTTATCTCCGATGGCGACATCATGGGGTATCTCTCCAACCAGACGGGAAATTTTTCCGACGGCACAAATTACTTTGCGCTTGTCGAGAACCAGGACTTTTGGACGCGCCTGGGC
>CAKTVK010000172.1 GCA_934623455.1 uncultured Eggerthellaceae bacterium
TATTGGCGAATATCGTTGGTTTGAGTTAAAAAATAAACGGTTTTGCTTATCTTGCCGGCTGAATTCGTTGGGGCTGGCTTTTGGCTCTTCATCGGAATGCCAGCTCTGGCGGACTACCGCCACCCGAAGCGCACGGCGTACTGAATGGCGAAGGCGTCGTTCGCATCCAAGCTAAAACTGCCGTTCGCATCGGCGGCGAGCCAAGCTGGGGCTATGCATTCATAATGTTTTCTATTATTAACATAAATGGAAGAAACGTCTATGATAGTAAACATTAAAGGCGGTGAACGAAAATGAGGAAAGCTGCATACAACATATTGCCAGGAACGGAAGAGATTTTGGCAACCATGGGGGAGCAGATTAAGCTCGCAAGGCTTAGGCGAGGCTTGTCTGCCGAGTTGGTTGCCGAGCGCGCAGGAATCAGTCGGGCGTCCCTCTGGAAGGTCGAAAAAGGAGAGCCATCCGTAGCTATGGGTATCTACGCAGCTGTTCTTCATGCCTTAAATAACCTGGACAAAGACTTGCTTCTTATTGCCCGGGACGATGAGTTTGGCAGGCAGTTGCAGGATTTAAATCTGATTACAAAGAAGCGTGCACCAAGGGGGCGTTGATGGTGGCGGTCAACCAGAAAACGATTCTCGTTTGCGATGATCGATGCAGCTGGTCGTTTTTCGATATCCGCTAATTTCCCACCATATGGCACGGGGGACCTGGTATACAATAGCCAAAATAGCGCCGTGCGTAGCGTATGGCGTATGGCGTATGGCGCGTAGCGCAGGGCGTAGCGCACAACGCAGTGCGTAGCGCGAACCACAATACGCAACAAGACCGATCGCAGATGGCAGCGGATCCGGGAACGCTGGGTCGGCGAAATGGCACGGAGGTGTACGCTGGTGTCGCAATCTAGGGGCGTGCTAGGGTAAAAGTATGGCCGACGTTTTCGCGGAATACGGCAAACTGGAAGAGGCGTACGCTGGTGACGCCTGGTCGCTTCTGCGAAGCAAATATTCCCAGGTGTACGTCGCAATGCTTCACGTCGCCTTCCCCGATCGTTCGAAGCCAGTAAGAACGGAAGCCCTTCATTCGACCATCGACGCCATGCTTGTAGAGCTGCGCGCTGAAGGATACGATGTGCCCACGGTATCCGGCCGTGACCTCTGCTCGGACCGCTGGATGAATGAGTTGCGCCTTTTGGAAAAATTCGAACTCGATGACGGCGGAACCGAATACCGCCTGCGTTCGACGACCATTGCCGCTTTGGATGCCGTTGATCGCATGGGCGTGCGCGATGTTGTGCTAAGCAGTCCGCGCATCGAAACCATCGCACACGAAATAACGAAGCTTGCTTTACTGGTGAGTGGGGATCCTGTGCAGCGCCGTGCACAACTCGAGGCCGATCTTCAGGCTGCACAGTCGGCGCTTGATCGATTTGATGAAAGCGGTGGCGCATTTGACCTTTCCCCCGAAGAAATACAAGCGCGTCTGATGAACGTGGTTGATCTGCTCCGCCAAGTTCCTGGCGACATGCGTCAAATCGAAGAGCAGCTTGGTCGTGAACGCGATGACTTGATTGATAAGTTTCGCTCGGACGTGCGTCCTCATGGCGAGGTTATTGCCGAATACCTAGAGCATGCCGACGCGCTTTTCAATGGCACTGACAGTGGACAGCTTTACAACGGGGCCGTCGCCATGTTTGCCGACAACCAGTTTGACGCCGATATGCACCAGAAAGTGCGCAACATTGCTTCATCGGAATACGTGGCCGGAACGGATGTCGGGAAGAAATACGATGTGCGTTCATCGTGGGAAGCTGTCTCCGACGGAATGCTGGGAATTTTCGATTTGCGCAGTCGCTGTTCGCGAACCATTGGCAACGCTGTTGGCAGCTACGACATGTCCAGCTATCGCGCCATGAGCAGGGAGCTTAAGCGCTTGGAGTCCCTTATGTGGGAGCGCGCCATGATGGATGGCGGCGCGGGCAAGAAAAAAGCACTTATGACCGATCCGCTGCTTGACGTGGATATTGAATGTCTGCAGCGCAGGCTCAAGGGTCCCGATAAGAATGAGCCGCCTCCTCCGTTGAGCCAGGCTGAAGGCGAAGCGCCCGAAGTTGACCTGGAGCGTCTGCGTATGTTGGGCGGCCCCTTTACCGCTCAAGTCATCGCGGCGTTTGAGAGCCTGCTTGGTCCGGGAGAAACGGAATCGGCAGCATTCTTGTTCGCAAAGTTGGATCAGGATTTACGGCGTGATGTGGAAGTTCTTGGTCTTATTCGATATGCGGCGAGCAACGATTTTGCGATAGATGGAGCCGCTTCTGATGTTTACGAATGCGTTGGTTCCGATGGCGTCAAGCGCGCTTGGCTTGCCCCGCGCATTTTTATTTCAAAAGGTGGCAAACAACCGATAGGAGCAGAACGTGCCTGATCGTAATACGAAATCTGAAGAGCAGGATTCTGCTGAGTTGTTTCCTGGAGACCAGGGAACCCTGCCCGAACCGGTTCGCCGTGTACTCGTAAGCTTGCTGCGCAACTCTTACATTAGCCATGAGCGCAATTCAGAAGGATGGTCGCATCTCGTTGAATATCAGCAGAGCGTCAAAAGCGCACTGAACAATCTCTTCTTGGAGCTTCACATTGATGAGCGAAACGAAATTGCCTATTGCGTGCCCGTGGAAAACGCGGGTGCCGAGTTCCCCAAGCTCAAACGCGAGCACGAGCTGACCGAAACGCAATCTTTGCTCATCATATTTCTGCGCCAGCAATACTTGAGTCAGGCGTCTGCGGGTGCTGAAAACGTCTGGATCGATGGCGATGAAATGCGCGAACACTTGAAGCGTCTCTATTCAGAGGGCATCGTGAATCACGCACGCGCCAAGAGCACCATAAACAGTGCGATTGAGTATCTGAATAAGCAACGCTATATCGAGAAGGTGTCGGGTTCGGCATCGGAAGATCGCTATCGAATTCTTCCGATTATCGAAACTGCGTTTCCCCTGGAGAAGATACGCACGATTCGCGAGGCGTATGAGAAGGCTGCTGGAGCAGGTGGTGTGATTGGCGCCGATGAGCTCGAAGGGGCAGAGGGAGAGTAGCATG
>CAKTVK010000173.1 GCA_934623455.1 uncultured Eggerthellaceae bacterium
AAAGCATTTCCGCAGGCCGGATGGCAGATTGGGCGGCGTGCGGCGCGCCGTCGGCCGCGAATTAATCAGCGTTTCCTTAGAGAAAGCGGCCCAGAAGCAAAAGACAAGAAGAATGGTTGCGCCGATTGCGTAGAACCATCCGAAGTTGGTGGTAAGGAAGTCCAGCGCCATGGATGCACCGGCATTGAATGTTTGGGGGATGGCGATTCCGGCGATGACCGCAATAAGAACGAGCGTCGCGGGCAGGGCAAAGGTCGGCATATCAAGGATCTTGATAGGATTGCCGCTTAAAGCGTTATTCTTTGTCCGTTCTTTTCCCATGACCACTCCTATTACTATTGCGTACCATTTTAAATGATACCAAGTTCAGCAGAATGTCATTCAAAAAAGTAATCATTGATTACCAAAGACAATATAACATGCTCAAATTAAAAAAGCTATCTAAAAAAATAGGAATATTATTAGTTAAATATGCAGTATTTAACATAATTTGAGCTGTATTATGCATTAATATCAACGTAATTAATGATAACTTATAATTCCGTAAAAGAAAAATATTTAAGCAAAGGACTGCGACGGGCTTTGTGCATTAAGGACCTGCGTCATTTCGACCGCTTTGCAACTTTTTGTGAATGCCAGCTTTTTTAAAATAGCGCGGCGCGCCGCTTGTTGGCGGCCCGCGCGTTCGATATGATGTGCGCATAGGGATAATGCGAAACAAAGGAAGGGAGAATACGGGCGACGTTGTGGAGAGCGATTGGAAGCCGTTCCGAAAGCGGCTTCCCTGCTGGCAGGAAAGCCGATCGTTGTCCATTCTGCGACACATCCTTTTCGGATATTCTGCTTGAAACTTCCATGGTAACGATGCGCAGTAGAACTCTTTGAAGAAAACGCCGCACATAAGGCGCGGGCATTTACATTGCTGCTTTGGCAGGCATGAGGATGGAACCCACACTTACACCGTGAAATGGCAGCCGCCCATGAACGTGGGTTTCGGGGAAGTGGGCGAAACCGTCGTGCATGAAGCAAAGTGTTTACCGGCGTGTTCTCGCTAAAGGAATGGAGGACAATATGGTTGAAGACCATTTGGGTAATACATTTCGAAGCATTAAAGAGATGTGCGCGCATTGGGGCATTTCGCAAAGCGCGTACGCGGCTCGGTTGGAGAAAGGGATGTCGATGAAGGAGGCTTTGACGGAAGGGCCCCAGTCTGTAGCTGCGCGTCGTAGGCCTCTTTATCTATTGGCGGGGGATGTTACGGAAGCGTTTGCAAAAGAAACGATGGAGGGCAGCCTGCAAATAGAAAAAGCAAAAGAAGAGAGCGCTCTTGAAACGGTGCAGCTGGAGGCGGTATGTGAAAGCACTGATCTTGCAAGCAAGAGAGTGATTCACGCAGATGGAAGAAATGTTGTTTACTTATCCGACCTTCATTTCGACAACACTGCACTAGGGGTTGCCGGGGCAGAGCAGCATGCGTTACGCTTCATTGCTTGTCTTAAGGAAAACTATTTTAAGGATATTGTTTTGCTGGGAGGAGACTTCTTCAGCGACCAGGAGCAGTCGCTGTGGTTTGTAAAGGAGGTCGAGAAGGCAGGCATTACAGGATTTTTCGTCCTGGGCAACCATGAGTTTCGATCGAGGGGGCAACGGACTCTTGACGAGACCATCGATTATTTTATGAGGGAGACCCAAAAGCATCGTCACTTCCGCATGCTTGTCTCTGGGATACGAAGACGAATTGGGTCTACCGTATTTATCGGGGATACTGGTTGGACAAGCTTTGAGCATCCCGAAGAAACGCTCTCTCCCGACAGGGCCCTGCGAAAGCTCGATATTTCGGAATTTGCAAAGAACGTTACCGTAGCAGAGGTTCTGAGCAAACATAGCAAATGGGTTAATTATGCAAACAGGGTGCTTGCCGAAGGCAAGCCCTGCATCGTTTTGACGCACTTTCCCATGTACGCGGTTTCTCAAGCGAGAAGGAAAAACAAGTCAGGCTGCTGCATGTGGAGCTCGAAGACGGCGATAGCGGAGGTAGATAATGCGTGGTTTATCTACGGGCACACCCATGAGCTTTCGACGCAGTATGGAGCACACGTGTGCAGGCAGCTTGCGCTTACGAAAAGAGCGAAGAACCCTCGCTTTGACGATAAATTTGGAGTTTTGAGCCCAACGCTCAACGAGTGGGGCCTCGTTAGGATGGACGAGAAGAAGCTTGTTGAGAGATGCTATGCTGGTCCAGGCGTGTCGTCTCATGGCACAGGGTATAGGCGGGTTGGCGCAAATATGGGGGTTGCGTCTGAGCTCGCCTGCGATAGGGAGTACTTTATCTCTGAGGTGCGAAGCAGAATCGCTGCAAATGAGCGGCAGGAGCGGGGTGGCTATGTCCGCATTGGAGAGGAGCCGTATGGTACTACCGAATGCGGGCGAGCTGCGCTCGCGATCGTTTCGGATCCCGATTACTTTACGAGGGGAGATCTAAGAGCGTTTGTTGTTGCGCTCATTGTCTGCGGCTATTTTTACCATGGAATGGATGATTTTTTATCTGAGGCTCGATTGGTGGACGATGCAGATATCGTAAGGCTTGCGCTTGCTCTTTTTACGCGACTAAAATTTGGGATACCTGCGGACTTTCGGGGTTCTACCCAGGCGAATAAGCGGAGGGGGTTTATTCGGGTCTGCGGTGAGGAGGTGTATTTGCCCACCATTGATGGCAAGACATTGACGCTCGATGATCTTGAGAGCTTCGCTGGAACCAGAAAGCTGCTGAAGGCAGCTCAGGATGTCGCTATCGTAAAAACAGCACAAAAGAAAAAAAGCATTGATGAAAGCGAAATCATCAAATCGATTGAAGCGGGGGCGAGCTATGAAGAAGTAGCCGACTTGTGCACCAAGAGTAATTACGAAAAGCTGTTTATGCGTATTCTCAGCCAAAAGGAACCGCTTGAAGTTCTGCTGAAAAGATTCGAGGGAGCAACCGTAAACGAACTTAACCGTTTGGCGGATGTACTCGATTTAAGACTGCGTTTCGAAGATGCGCTGTTGCCCTCTGGAGCGGTGGATTACGTGAGGTTTCGTCTAG
>CAKTVK010000174.1 GCA_934623455.1 uncultured Eggerthellaceae bacterium
ATACGCGAAATCGACCTGATCCCAGCCGCGTTCACGCATCTCTTCAGCCGATGTGGGCAAAAAGGAGTTTCGGGGAACGTTCATAGAAGTGCCTATACCAAGCCCTTTCTATTTGAAAATAATCTTCTTATACAAAACGAAGTTCCACAGCACAATACATGCCATGGTGCACACTTTCGCCACCAGCGGATACACACCCTGTGCCGCCAAAAACGAAATGACCACCGTGCTAAATGTGGTGTTGAGCGCGAACAGTAGCAGATACAGCACCAAGCTGCGCAGCGGGTTTGACGTGCTCTTGAACGTGACGTTGCGGTTCACCAGGAAGTTGAATACCGTGGAAACAACAACAGCCGTTACGTTAGCCGCTGCTAAGGGAATGGCGAAGACAGCGCTGAGCAGCTGGAACAGCACAAGCTCGATAACAGCGGAGCTGCCACCCACCATCAAGTACTTGATTGCCTGGAAAAGCGTTTTCTTGGGAGCGGGTTGAGGGTCGCCCGCGTTGGCGGCAACGGCGTCGGAACCCCCTGCCGCGCCGGTCACAACGCTTGCGCCGGCCGCAGCATCGCAACCCGCAACGCCTTCGCCACCTGGTGTTGCAGCATTTAGCGCACACGAAACCCGACCAGCAGAAGCGCTGGTCGGGCTCACGTTTACGTTATTCGAATCGTTCACTTCGCTCATAGGTACTTAAATCCGCCGCGTAAAATCGCGCTTACCGCAACGCAAAACTCAGAGTTTCGTGCCGCACGCGGGGCAGAAATCGGCGTCTACGGGAACCGAGACCGAGCACGAAGGACATACGAGCTCCACCATCGGGGCATCAACCGAATCGGGCTCGGCCGCAACCTCGGGAAGTTTTGTGCCACAGTTTCCGCAGAACAGAGCGTCATCCGCCACCGTTGCACCACAATTCTCGCACACGCGCGTTCCCGCAGCAGCACGGGCAGCTGCGGCTTTCTGCTCTTCAGCGGCAGCAATCTGCGCTTCAAGATCCGCAATCGCGCCATCAATCTGGTCCACCGCGGCAAACAGCTCTTCATATTTCGTGCGAAGTTCGGCAACATCCTTCTCACCTGCGTAAAGGGCAGCGCCCAAGGCGGCGCAGGCTTCAGTGCGCTTACGCTGCTGTTCAGTCAGTTTCATCTTATTGGATGCCGAATCAATAGCGCTTGTTACTTTATTCGCGCCCTTATTCAAAAGATTGTTAGCGCTGTCAAGAATATCAGAATCAAAAATGCTCATGGCTTGTCCTCTCTCGTGGTGCGCGTAGTTATGAAATGTCCGCTTGGTGCGCTGCGTTTCGCACGTCGCGACATATCGGCGCACGAGCAGCAACTTCAAGCTCTTTCTCATTGTACGCCGTTGTGCGGCGCGAACGCGTCACGAGCGTGTCTTTTCGGCATCAGTATCATGACAAAAACATGCAGTTAAGAGCATGTCAGCACGGGATTGCGCTGCCCGCACTGTTCTGCCACTCGCGAAAAGCAACCGCACGTGGGGCTATGCGATGCCGCGGCACAACACCCTTCCGCTTTCCGCAAAAACGGACCTGCGCAGCCATGCGATACCGCAGCACGACGCCCTCCCTGGACAGACGGAACTAGCGAACGAGCAACGCACCCGCCAAGTTCGAAGATTCCTTTCCGGAAACAAGGTCGCAGAGTTCCCCCTCGGAAGGCGTTCTTGAATCCCCGGGCAGATGAGCGCGGTGCTCAAGGCGTTCAAGGCACCGAAAGTCACTCCCAAGAAAGCAGTTGTTGGAAAAACGGGTGCAAATTCAGGCAAATCGACGATACTCGGTGGTCCAATCGCCCCGAGCGCCGTAATTATCGCGCTCGAAGAAATCGATACCGTTGAATCGGTTCTTCCTCGCAGCATAATACCAGGTCAAAGCATTGCGCTAAAAATGATAGGAAGAATGTCAAATTTCCGACCACCGATTATCGTCGATTTGCCCGAAATGAAGGGCCTTTTGGCAACAAGCACTACGCAGGAAGCCGCCGCACAGCTCGCTGACGAACAAGTTCTTCGGCTTGAACAAGATTCTGCACGGGGTAAAAGGAATAAGGCATATTTACGATCCAGGGGTTACAGATAGCAGCATGAAATCAAGTACTTACCCCTAATCCTTCAAGATCCAAGAAGCAGAGTTGATGCGCCGCCGCGCCGCAAACATAAACGGCAAAGGGATAATTTACAAGCAGCTGGCGACGCCAGACGCTGCGGAAACCACCAACTGAATTAGGCTGATCACATCCCGAATTGTCGCCTGTTTGATCATATTTTCTTTATGCTTCGTATCTTTTAAATAATCACAACCAGCGAGAGTAATGTCATACCCATTGGAGCCATATTGATTGAGCGATTCATTTGGCTTAATGAAATCATTGTCTTTCAACATGGCTAGAATATCCGAAAAATCTTTCTCCCCGATATCAAGATAACTGCCATCGATATAGCATCTTAAATTAAGCGCCTTTAAAATCGAGACGCACTGATTACCTGCTGTTTTCGCCCTTCCAATACAGTTCTTCTTCATAGGATAACGCGTCCCCGGAATGACTCTATATTTTCGGTCAACATACTCCACGCCAGGGATATCCTTTATGCGCCTCTTCACCGTCTCAGGCTTTACATTACTGCGCTCGGCAAACTGCTCCAAAGTCCAATACTCTTCTGGCACGTCGTTTCCTTTCTCGCAAAACTCTTCTTTCGAAAAAAGCGAACCAAAACCCGGCACTAAAAACTCGATGCGCCACCACCAGAAAGGCGGCAGCGCATCGGTCTTGTGCATCAGCTGTTAATCGATATCCCATCCGCACAGCGCAACGTACTGAATGCGGAAGGCGTCGGAGGCGTCCAGCTCGCCATCGGGCGAACCTGCGGTGCCGGTCACATCGGCCGCAGCGCGATACGCCTTGTAGCCGGGCAGATCGGAATAATCGCCCTTGCCTATGGCGATGTCGTAGGCGATCTGCGCGTCCACGATGTTGACCGCGCCGTTGCCGTTCACGTCGCCCAGGTGCGTGCCGCAATCGGGGCAGACCCTGCCCTGGAAATGGTGGCCGGCGGCG
>CAKTVK010000175.1 GCA_934623455.1 uncultured Eggerthellaceae bacterium
GTTAAGGCCGCCATCGCCGAAAGTACTGCGGGGGAAGCCCGTGGGAGGATAGGACGTCGCGCTCATGAAGGGCGTTTCGCGCGCCCGGGCCGCGTGCCCGGCGCTGAAAGCCGGAGGGGGCCGCAGCGATGCGGTCCCCTTCTTGCATATCGGGGCGCATCGCCTTCGGATGCGGGGCGCGGGCGCCGATCGATCGCCTTGTCCCATTGCCGGGAAAATCGCCCGCAGCTCCTCGGAATCGGATGATAATGTCCGCAAACCCCCGATACTGGGTGACCGCGAGCGATTTTTTGAATCGCAACCGCGCCTCGCGATCGCGCGAATCCCCATAACCCAATTTTAACAATGATCTATTGATTGTTTCGCAGTTGTTGATGCAGAGCTAATGAACTGCAAGAAGTTCTGAATCGCTGTAAATTTGAACGGATCAGCTTTTGGGATTATTGATCGGTGGTATTTTGAGCTTCAGGGCGTTCGTTTAGGCGAAACCTCTTGTGTGAAACCCCTTATACAAAAGAAACGGGCTGGATTTGCATCCAGCCCCTTGTGTTTCAGACCTTCTCAAGTATAAGACGGTATCCAATATAAGGCAAGAACTATTCGAAAGAAATACGAGAAATTTCTCTGCCGTCTTCCAACTTCTTTAGAACAACGCCGCCCTTTTCGTAGATGGCATATCCAGCGCAATCATCTTTTGGGATACCGATGCTTCCTGGATTGACGAAAATCACGTTTCCTTTTTTCTCAAGAATCTTAATATGGGTGTGTCCTGAGCAGAAAACGCATGGTTCGGGAAGGTTTTGCAGCTCTTGGGGCTCGTTCGGATTCATTCCGAAACGATGTCCGTGCGTAGCAAAGAGCGTAACTTTCGCTTCGTTGTCATAAAGCGTGAGCGATGGTTTTTCTAAATCGAAGGAGAACATCCAGTTATCCACTTCCGCATCGCAATTACCCTGGACAGCATGAATACGGTCTTCGTATGGGGTCAGCAGCTTCACAACTTGCTTTGTTTCGTAATCAAGCGGAAGCGTGTTGCGCGGACCATGGTACAGAATATCGCCCAGCAGCAGAATATCCGTTGGTTTTTCTTCTTCGATTCGGCTAACCAGCAACGAGGTCGCCTGTGCCGCACCATGCAAGTCGGATGCGATAAGTACTTTCATAATCCTCCTTTTTTCAAGAATATAGTATGGTTACGATACTCCAGTTTGCGCTTTTTGAGCCTTTCGTCTAGAAGATTCTTTCTTTCAACAGGAAGTGTGAAGATAATTTACCTATTTTTAACACTATTCCTATATGATTCTGTGCACGCAATTTTTTGCAAGGTTGCTATAGAAATGCGAAGGGCAAAGCTTCTTTGTAAAAAATTGCTCTTTTTATATCTAGAACAAAGGAGAGGTAATCATGGCCAATCAAGAAGGCCAGAGCAATCAGCTCAAACACGGTGCCATTGGTGGCATCGCGCTGGTGTTTCTGGTTATCGCCGCGGCTGCTCCATTAGGCGCATCCGCAACGAACACGCCGCTCATCTTCATGCTGGGCAACGGCCCGGCGGCGGCATTCAACTTCCTTATCATCGGTGTTCTTCTGTTGATCTTTTCGGTGGGCTTCACCGCGATGTCTTCCCATATTACGAACTCCGGCGCGTTCTACGCGTATATTTCCATGGGCCTGGGCAAGCGCTTCGGCACTGCTTCCGGTTTCATTGCTGTTGCAGCATATAATATGCTCACCGTGTATTTGGTTGCTGCCAATGGCACGTTCACTGCTTCCATTCTTGAGCAGGAACTGGGCCTGGTTGTTCCCTGGTGGGGCGTTTCCTTGGTGCTTGGCGCTATTATCTTGGTGTTCTCGTACTTCGGCATCGAGGGCGGCACGAAGTTCCTGATGGTCTGCCTGGTGTGCGAGATCACCATTCTGGCCATCGTTGATTTCTCGGTTCTGTTCGCCGAGGGCGCGGGTGCGTATTCCCTGGACGTGTTCTCATTCGATACGCTTCTTAATGGCGGCGTGCCCGGTGGTATTGGTGTAGGCGTCTGCTTCGCGTTTTTGTGCTTCATCGGCTTCGAGGCAACGGCCATCTTCGGCGAGGAGACTAAAAACCCCCGCAAGACCATCCCGCGCGCTACTATTGCCGCCGTTATCATCATCGGTCTGGTGTACTCGCTTTCCGCCTGGTCGGTGACTGCTGCAGCAGGCGCATCGGGAGCAGAGATCTTCGCAGCTGCCGGCGCCGCCGACCCCACGAGCGTTGTTTCGGTTTCCGAAGTGGCCTACGACCATATGTACCATGACGTTGCCGTCTACTACTGCGGCGATGCGGTGGGTCACCTGTTCAACTGGTTCCTGCTCATCTCGAACTTCGCTTCTTGGATGGCGGGTCACGGCATGGCTTCCCGCTATCTGTACTCGTTCTCGCGCGCTCATCTGCTTCCCCAGCCTTTGGAGAAGACGAACAAGTCGCAATCTCCGTTCATCGCTTGCTGTGTGAACATGGTGTTCTGCCTGGGTGTTGCCTTCATTATGGCTGTTTTCGGTCTTGATCCGTACTCCCAGATCGGCGCCATCTGCTCCGCCATCGCCATTGTGGGCATTATGACCATGGAGATCATCGTGAACATCGCCGTCATCCGCTACCTGCGCAAGCACAACAGCGAGGAAGGCTTCGGTCACAACGTCTTCCAGACCACGATCGCTCCTATCTTGGCGTTCATCGGCATGGGATATATCCTGTTCCTGGTTCTGAGCAATTTCAACCTGCTCACCGGCTTCGAGGAATTCGGTACGAACTTGCTTCTGGGCGGTTTGACGCTGATCATTGGTGTTATCGGATTCATCGCCGCCGTTGTTCTTGATAAGAAGGGTTCGTTGACTGACCCCGTTTCTATCGAGGTTGATTAAATAGTGCGGCGTATTTGCGCATCATCATATCTTTATGCGGGCGGACTCTTTGGTCCGTCCGTTTTTTATACCGCATGTTAAAAAGTGACGTGCGAGTTAAGTTTTGCGGGGTAACCGCCAGAAATATTCTCTGGAAATCGGAGAAGAGAACCTTACTATTCTCTAG
>CAKTVK010000176.1 GCA_934623455.1 uncultured Eggerthellaceae bacterium
TGAAGGCAATTGGTAAACGTTTAATAATTGCCGAGAGCGGTGTTTCCTGCTCGGCGAATAGCAGTATTGTGCCCTTGACGGCGTGCTGATCTTGCTCCCACCCAGTACGATACGTACTCACTTTCGCTCTTTTTGTTTATATGTGATACTCCTATTCTGTTGTTTACTTTTGCGCTTTTACAGGCAGTTTTTATTTCCACAGGCGCGTTTGCAAGCGCCTTTCGCGGGCGTTTTTGCTTCTTTGAAGGGAGTCGCGTTTGTGGCACCGCCGTGAAAAACCGCACGTGATTGCTTTTTTTGCCTGTTTTCATCACTTAGAAACACTTCCCAAACCAGGCTGCCTATAATGCATAATTGATTTAGACTGCCCTAAGCGAAATGAAGGGAGCATCAATGACAGCATTTGCGAACATGACGCGCAGCGAGCTCAAAACCGCGCTGGACGCTTTACGCAGCGAATACTACAACTACAAAGCGCAAGGCCTTAAGCTGAACATGGCGCGCGGCAAACCCGAAGCGGCACAGTTCGACTTGAGCACTCCCATGCTCACTAATATTGCAACCGTTGAAGATTGTTTTAGCGAAGACGGCACCGACTGCCGCAACTACGGCATTCTTGACGGTCTGCCGGAAGCAAAACGCCTGATGGCGGTCATGCTTGATACGGAGCCAGAAAACGTGTTCGTGTACGGCAACTCAAGCTTGCTGGCAATGTATGACACGCTTTCTCGTATCATGCGTTTTGGCGTGGGCGATGGCAAACCTTGGAGCAGCTACCGCCACGGCATTAAGTGGATTTGCCCCGTTCCCGGTTACGATCGCCATTTCGCCATTTGCGAAGAGTTCGGAATTGACATGATTCCCGTTCCCCTGCTGGAAGATGGCCCCGACATGGACAAAGTGGAGGCGCTGGTCGCAAGCGACGCCACCATCAAAGGCATGTGGTGCGTGCCCAAGTACTCAAACCCCAGCGGCATAACGTATTCCGATGAAGTGGTGCGCCGTTTGGCCCACATGTCAACCGCCGCCGATGACTTCCGCATTTTCTGGGACAACGCGTACTGCGTGCATCACCTGTATGGGCCCGAGCGTCAAGATCAGCTGATGGATATTGAGAAGGCCTGCAACAAGGCTGGGCATCCGAACCGCTATTACAAGTTTGCATCCACATCCAAGATGACGTTCAGCGGTGCCGGTATTGCCGCCATTGCCACCAGCCCGCGCAACCTGGCCGACGAACTGGCGCATTTGAGCTTGCAGACCATCGGCTTCGACAAGATCAACCAACTGCGCCACGCGCGCTTCTTGAAAGATGCCGACGGCATTGCCGAGCACATGGCGAAACATGCAGATATCTTGCGTCCGAAGTTCGAATTGGTGCAGAAGCGCCTGAGCGAAGGCATGCAGGACGTAACGGAAGCCAGCTGGTCAAACCCCAATGGCGGCTATTTTGTGTCGTTCAACGCACCGAAGCACACGGCCACCCGCATTGTCGCGCTGGCAAAGGAAGCAGGCGTTGTTCTGACAGGCGCTGGCGCCACCTGGCCTTATGGCAGCGATCCGCGCGACTCCAACATCCGTATTGCGCCGTCTATGCCGCAACTTGATGAGCTTGACAAAGCACTGAGCGTGTTTATCTGCTGCGTGAAGATTGCCTATACCGAAAAGCTGCTAGGCGAGTATTTCGACGCAAAGGAAAGCGAAGGCTTCTTCTCGTAGGGCCTTCTTGCGAGGGGCTTCCTGCAGGACTCTCCTGCGAAACCGCTCCCTACTCTGAGACGTAAAGAAAGGCTTGGTCATTGCGACCAAGCCTTTCTTTTTATTTGCGGCGAACCTGCGTTCACCTGCGATTTTACGAACAGGCGACCGAATATCCGGCCGCCCGCCCACGTGTGTGCTTATCTATTCTTACAGGCCGCTGTACATGTCCTTCAGCTTCAGCAAGTGATCAAAACGCTCCATAGCTGCCTGCTCGTTGCGACCGAACAGCTCCGTTGCGCGCTCGGGGAACTCACGCGTCAAACGGCTGTAGCGAGCCTCGTTCATAAGGAAGTCTCGATAGCCTCCTGCGGGCGGCTTGCAGTCCAACGTGAACTTCTTACCCTCTTCGGCAGCCGGATTGAAGCGGAACAGGTTCCAGTAACCGCACTCCACGGCCTTCTTCATTTCCTTCTGGCAGTTGACCATGCCGCCCTTGATGGAGTGCATCTCGCACGGGCTGTAGCCAATGATGATAGACGGACCGGGATATGCTTCTGCTTCCTGGATAGCCTTCAGCGTTTGCGCAGGTCGAGCGCCCATTGCAACTTGAGCAACGTACACATAGCCGTAGCTCATGGCGATTTCGGCCAAGCTCTTCTTCTTGATGTCCTTGCCAGCAGCTGCAAATTGGGCAACCTGACCGATATTGGACGCCTTCGAAGCCTGACCGCCGGTGTTGGAGTAAACCTCGGTGTCGAAAACGAAGATGTTCACGTCGTTGCCAGAAGCAATCACGTGGTCAAGGCCACCGTAGCCAATGTCGTAGGCCCAACCGTCGCCGCCGAAGATCCAGAAGGATTTCTTCGTCAGGAATTCCTTGTTCTCGATGATTGCCAGGGCGTCGGGGCAGCCCTCTTCGGCCGCCGGAGCCAAAGCGTCAAGGTAATCCTTTGCTGCAGCTTTGCTTTCCTCGGCATTATCCTTCGCCTCAAGCCACACCTGGGCTGCGGCTTTTGTCTCGGAATCATGCTTTTCGCTTTCCAGGATGTTCTGCGTGTGCGCGATAAGCTTCTCGCGCACGGCGTTGTAGCCAAGCATCATGCCCATACCGAACTCCGCGTTGTCCTCGAACAGCGAGTTGCACCATGCCGGACCATGACCCTGCTTGTTCACCGTGTACGGTGACGTTGCGGCGGGGTTACCCCAAATGGAAGAGCAGCCCGTGGCGTTTGCGATGTACATGCGATCGCCGAACAGCTGGGTAACCAGACGCGCGTATGACGTTTCAGCGCAACCAGCGCAGCTGCCCGAGAACTCAAGCAGCGGCTGCTTGAACTGCGAACCCTTCTGCGTTCCATC
>CAKTVK010000177.1 GCA_934623455.1 uncultured Eggerthellaceae bacterium
GTTCTTGCGGTTGCACTTACGGCGTGCGCGGGTTGTTCGGCGAATACGGCTGGCAAAATCGCCGGTACGTATGATTTGTACGAGATACAAGGCTCGAATGGCACAACCCATGAAGAGATTGTCCAGTTGGAGAAATCGGGCTTCAGCTTGTTCATCAATCTGGACGAGGATAAAACGTTTCACCTGATCATGGTTGGCATGGATAACGATGGTACGTGGGAGTGTACCGATGGAAACACCATCACGTTCAAGCCGAATCAAAAGACGCTGGGCATGACGAACGCCACTATTGAAGATGGCAGGATCACCATGACGCTTCTGGGCGAGCCGACCGTTTTCGCCAAGGGCAAAGATAAAAAAGTCGAGGATTATCTGTAAGTGCGCCATTCCGCGCAGACTTCCTACCGCAAGACCGCCTTGGGCCTGCACTGCGACTATAGTTTCTCTGCTGTTTTCGGGAGAGTGTTTCGCGAACTTGCTGCGGTAACGTTGCTGTCTCCCAAAAGATGTGCGCTCTTTGTGCCGCTTGCGCTGCTTGGGCGACACTTGCGGCGACCACTTCTGCACTTCCTTGCGCTATACTGGGCATCATGAAAAAGCCGAAGAAAATACGATTAGACGAACTGCTGGTTGAGCTGGGATATTTCCCCGATACCGCAGCCGCTTTGCGTGCGGTACTGGCTCATGAGGTGCGCGTGGACGATGTGTATGCCACGAGTGCCGCCATCAAGGTGCTGCCCTCCGCCGACATTTTCGTGCGCGGCGCGAAGCGGTATGTCTCGCGCGGTGGCCACAAGCTGCAAACGGCCCTGGATGCGTTTGTGCAGGATGCGACTGGTTGCAAGTGCATTGACGTGGGCAGTTCCACGGGCGGTTTCACCGATTGCCTGCTGCAGGCGGGCGCGGCAAGCGTTGCCTGCGTGGACGTGAATTACGGGCAGCTTGCTATGAAGCTGCGTCAAGACGCGCGCGTTACGGCGTTCGAGCGCACGAACATCCGCACGGCCGATCCCGCTGAGCTGGGCGCTCCCTTCGATATCATTGTTGCGGATCTGAGCTTTATCGGTTTGGCGCAACTCGCTCCTGTTTTCGCATCGTTAGGCCAGGCGGGAAGCGTGTTTTTGGGGCTTATCAAGCCGCAGTTCGAAAGCGCGGCCGATGAGAGTGATCACGGTATTGTTCGCGATGAATCCGTGCGTCAACGCGTGATTGGCGAAGTGGAGCAGGCTCTGCGCGATGCGGGCTTTCAGGTGACCGGTGTGGTGGAAAGCGCCATCACCGGCGCGAAAGGCAATGTTGAATACCTGGTTCGTGCCGTTTTGCGCTGATAAAACCGCCTGTCGTTTGTTGACAAATTACCCCACCTTTTGTCAACAATTCGCGACGCAGTTCGGGCTGCCCGGCGGCGTGATAAAAATGACCCACTTTTCGGTGGATTTTCTTCTTTGCAATCGTCAAAAATCGGCATTTCCCCAGTTCGTAAAAAAGTAAGCCATGGCAAACCCACAGAAAAGTGGGTCATTTTTATCAGAGCGGGAAGCCTGCGCGCTGCTATTTCTCCTTGTAATAGAGCATGCAGTGGCAGAAGCCCTCGAAATCGGGGTCTTTGATCTGGTTCTTAAATTCGGTGCACATGCATTTCGTGTCGGGCGTACGCTCAAGACGGCACGGACAGTAGCCGTCCTTCTGCGCCAGGCCTTCGCGCACGATGCGCACCGTTTCTTTGTCGGGGTTCTCGTAAACGCGCATAGTGCCTCCTTCGCTTTTCTCTCATGTTCTCTGCCTGCGCGAATTTTCGTGCCGCCTTACCGCAAAAGCAATAAAGTGGCGCGGTGTGCGGGTGCGTTATCTAGTTCTTCAGCGAGTTCAGCGGGGCGGGCATGCGACCGCCGCGATGTGCGAAGACGTCGCCTGCGCCTTCGCGTACGGGCATAACGGGTGCGTATCCCAGAAGGCCGCCGAAATCAAGGCGATCGCCCACGTTCAGCCCGATAGCGGGGATGATGCGAACGGCGGTGGTCTTGTTGTTGATCATGCCAATAGCACATTCATCTGCGATAATGCCGAAAATGGTCTCCACCGATGTGTCGCCGGGAATCGCAATCATATCCAAGCCGACCGAGCACACGCACGTCATAGCTTCAAGCTTCTCCAGGCTCAAAACGCCTGCTTCGGCTGCGCGAATCATGCCGGCATCTTCGGACACGGGAATGAACGCGCCGGAAAGCCCGCCCACGCTTGAGCTGGCCATAACGCCGCCCTTTTTCACGGCGTCGTTGAGCATGGCAAGTGCTGCCGTGGTGCCGGGACCGCCGCACTGTCCCACGCCGATAGCTTCCAAAATGTCGGCTACTGAGTCGCCGCGTGCGGGAGTCGGAGCCAGGGAAAGATCCAAGATTCCCTTCTGGTAACCCAAACGACGCGCTGCTTCGCGTGCCATAAGCTCGCCGGCGCGCGTGATCTTGAACGCCGTCTTCTTGATGGTTTCCGCCACGGCGGTCATGTCCGCATCTTCGGGCAAGCTAGCCAGTGCCGCGCGCACCACGCCCGGGCCGGAAACGCCCACGTTAATGACTTCGTCGCCTTCGCCTGAACCGTGGAATGCGCCTGCCATGAACGGATTGTCTTCCACTGCGTTGCAGAAAACAACAAGTTTACCTGCGCCAATGCATTGCTTGTCGGCTGTTGCTTCTGCGGTCTTCTTGATGATGCCCGCCATTTTCAGCATGGCGTCCATGTTCAGGCCCGCGCGCGTGGAGCCCAGATTCACCGACGAGCACACGAAATCGGTGGTGGACAATGCCTGCGGGATAGACTCCATGAGCTTGATGTCGGCGCGGCTGGCACCTTTTTGCACCAGCGCGGAGAAGCCGCCCACAAAGTTCACGCCTACTTCCTTGCCGGCGCGGTCCATGGCCTGCGCAATGGGGGATAGGTCGTGCTCTTGCACTGCCGCGCTGATCTCGGCAATGGGCGTCACGGAGATGCGCTTGTTGACAATGGGAATGCCGAATTCGCGTTCAAGCTGCTCGGCCACGGGAACCAAGTTTTCCG
>CAKTVK010000178.1 GCA_934623455.1 uncultured Eggerthellaceae bacterium
GCGGATCAGGATTCGTCGATTTTTCGCGTTGACGTGGAGAAACCGACTCTCAATGACCAGCAGCAACGCGCGCTTGACGCGATATTTTCCGCATATGAACGCAAACAAGGCGAAGTTGTTTTAGTGGATGGTGTTACCGGCTCGGGCAAGACGGAAGTGTATCTGCGCGTTATCGAACGCGTTTTGGATCAGGGACAAAACGCCATTGTTCTGGTGCCAGAAATATCGCTCACACCCCAAACGGTTGCGCGTTTCCGTGGGCGTTTTGGCGACCAAGTTGCCGTTATGCATTCGCGCATGAGCCAAGGCGAGCGCTTTGACCAGTGGGATTTCATCCGCTCGGGTCAGGCGCGCGTTGTGGTGGGCGCTCGCAGCGCGCTGTTCACGCCGCTGCCTAACGTGGGCGCCATCATCATCGATGAGGAACACGAAGGCTCCTACAAGCAAGACAGCCAGCCGCGCTACCATGCGCGCACCGTTGCATGCTGGCAAGCGGCGTGCAAGGGTGCCGTTGTGGTGCTGGGGTCGGCCACGCCTTCTTTGGAAGCGCTTCACGAATGCGAAGATAATGCGTTGTGGCATAAAGTTGACCTGGGACAACGCGCAAACGGACGCCCTATGCCGCGTATCGATGTTGTGGATATGGCAAAGGAATTTTCGGCGGGGCATCGCTCGATGTTCTCCCGTCCGCTTATCGGCGCGCTGCGCGAAACGCTTGAGTGCGGTCAAAAAGCGGTTCTTATGCTCAACCAGCGCGGCTTCGCGAAATTCCTGCTCTGCCGCGATTGCGGTTTTGTGCCCACTTGCGATTCGTGCTCAACATCGCTGACGTATCACGAAGAGGGCGGAAGCTGCATTTGCCATCATTGCGGGCACAGTGAACCTGCGCCGGCAGTGTGTCCCCAATGCGGAAGCCCGTACCTGAAGAAATTTGGCGCGGGTACACAGCGCGTTGAGTCGGAGCTTAAGGCGCTTATTGCGGGTTTTGGGGAAGAGTTTGCCGATGTTGCCGTGGTGCGCATGGATGCCGACACCACGAAAACGAAAGGAGCACATCAAAAGCTGCTTGAGAGCTTTGTGCAAGCGCCGCGTGCGGTGTTGCTGGGCACGCAGATGATCGCGAAGGGCCTGGATTTCAACGATGTGACGCTTGTGGGCGTCATCAACGCCGATACCACGTTGCATCTTCCTGATTTTCGCGCCTCGGAGCGCACGTTTGACCTGATAGAGCAAGTGGCGGGTCGTGCGGGGCGCGCGGAACTTCCCGGACGCGTAATCGTTCAGACCTACGATGCAACCACGCCGGCCATTCGCGCGGCGGCGCACTACAGCCGCGAGCTTTTGCTGGAAGACGAGCTGCCTAAGCGTGAGCTTTTAGGGTATCCGCCTTTTGTGCGCATGGCGAACATTCTAGTTTGGGGTCAAAATGAAGTGCAGGTAAGGGAAGAGGCGCAGCACCTTTCCGACCAGATTCAAGCGGCAATCGGGCTGTTCAGCCAAGAGGACGTATCGGTTCTTCCTGCTACGCCGTGCGTGTTGGCAAAGCTGAAGAAGATGCATCGCTGGCATATCGTGGTGTCGTGTGCGCCCGATTTCGACCTGCCTGCGCTGCTTGAACCGTTCTTCCGTGCCCGAAAACCAAGCGAATGTGTTCGTGTCTCTATTGACATTGACCCCCAAAGTTTACTATAATGCATAGTTCGTATAACTGTGCCTTGATACAGGCTTGAATGCGTGTGCCATTTTCACGGCGAAAGGAAGCTAACGTGCCACGAGTCTCTAAGAAATCAGAAAACCACAACAAGGAAATCGAAGCAGAGCAGGCAGTACAGCAGAATGCAGATGTTCTGACCGACGACGATGCGGTAGCTGAATCGGCTGCCGATTTTATGCCGGTTGACGACGATATCCTTGCCGTGGAATCGGAGTCTGAGAAAAACGATGGCCCCCAGCCCGGCGAGGAAACCGACGATGAGCTGCTTGAAGGCATTCCCGAGGAAGAACTGAAAGCGGTTTCCGATGTTGCGCTTCCCAAGGTGAGCAATCGCACCCGTCACGTGGCGAAAGCGCGTAACCATCGCAGCGGCGATGGTGGCGTGACCATGCTCACGGGTGACCCTGTTCGCATGTATTTGAAGGAAATCGGCCGCGTTCAGCTGCTTACCGGTCCGCAGGAAATCGATCTTGCTATGAAGATCGAGGCAGGCGTGGAAGCCGCTGCGCAACTCGATGCCGCTGAAGAGCAGGGCATTGAGCTTGATCGTCGCGAGAAACGCCGCCTGTCCCGCATCGAAGCAGTGGGCATTGATGCAAAGCAGCAGCTCATCGAGGCAAACTTGCGTCTTGTTGTTTCTATTGCAAAGCGCTACGTGGGCCGCGGCATGTTGTTCTTGGACCTTATCCAGGAAGGCAATTTGGGCTTGATTCGCGCTGTTGAGAAATTCGATTACAAGAAGGGCTTCAAGTTCTCCACGTATGCCACGTGGTGGATTCGCCAGGCTATTACGCGCGCCATTGCCGATCAGGCACGCACCATCCGTATTCCCGTGCATATGGTTGAGACCATCAACAAGCTTGTTCGCGTGCAGCGCCAGCTTTTGCAGGAGCTCGGCCACGAGCCTTCCGCGGAAGAGATTGCCGAGCGCATGGATATGACGCCCGAGCGCGTTTTGGAGATTCAGAAAATCTCGCAAGAGCCTGTTTCGCTGGAAACGCCTATTGGCGAAGAAGAAGATAGCCAGTTGGGCGACTTCATTGAAGACGATGCCGCTGTTGCGCCGCCCGATGCTGCAAGCTACGTGCTGATGCGCGAAAAGCTCAACGAAGTGCTTGATGAGCTGGCCGATCGCGAGCGCAAAGTTATCAGCCTGCGTTTCGGTCTGGAAGACGGTCATCCGCATACGCTTGAAGAAGTGGGCCGCGAGTTCGGCGTTACGCGCGAGCGCATTCGCCAGATTGAAAGCAAGACGCTTGCGAAGCTTCGCCATCCGTCTCGTTCGAGTTCGCTTAAGGGCTTTTTGGAGGAATAATC
>CAKTVK010000179.1 GCA_934623455.1 uncultured Eggerthellaceae bacterium
GGTCGAAAGCGAACGTATAACACCCTCGTAATGCGTAGGTCAGCGGTTCGAATCCGCTCATTGGCTCCATGAAACACGAATGGCTCCCACAAGGGAGCCGTTTTTCGTTTTGATCGAAAATCGAGACGCCTCACAGATGCGGAACGCCGCAGCTGGTCCCCACAAGGAAGACACCAGTCGGCAGTCCGATTGCAGGAGAAAGGCCCGCCTGTACACCGCCCGCTGTCGCAAGGGATCAAGGGAAGCTCCCTGGCAGCGCCGGCGATAAAGAAGCGAGGCATTTACGGGCTGCGGCGGTTTTCCGCAGGGCAGAAAGGCCAAACCCGGGCACTCGGACAGCAGAACCAACCCCACCTAAGCCGCTTCAGCAAGTTTGCTTATCGTCGCTCGGGCTTCGTCGACGGTATCCACGAGAGAAATTGCGCCTTCCCTTCCCCCGTCCGACCCAAACTGGTAAAGAAGATTGACGGTGGTCTCGCCCGTCACAACGCTATCAAAAGCCGCATCGTATTCTTCTTGAGACACTTCCTGCCAATCAGCTGGCGTCCATGCCGAACCGTCACCCTCCGAGAACGTGTAAAGGCGCTCTCCCCACGTTGAGGGATCAGAAAAGGAGAAATCAGCTGATGGGCCCGATGCCCTTCCCGCAATCGGGCCAAACGTTCCATCGTTGTTGTAGCCAACCAACGCATAGGTGAAGGCCGCGGGAGCCGACCCGAAGCACGTCTGATTCATCAACGCCCAGCCACCCGACTGCAATCTGTCAAGCACGACAAACGGCAACCAGCCATTTGTCGAATCGGAGTGGATGCTGCCAGAATAATCGCAAACCACTTCGCCTTTGCGGTAGCTGAACACTTCCACGGCACCCGCAAGAGCGTTCGAGGGACCTTCCGAATGCATGAGGATCAGCTCGTCTTTTCCATCGGCATCCATGTCCAACAGCTTCACCACACACAGGCCCTTGCCGTATTGGGCGGCACCTGGACCGCTCCCATCGGACGCCACTTCGGGGGATCCGTAGAGCGTCGTGTACTCTTGGCACTTCTTGTAGTACGCCGAATAGCGCGCTTCCGTGTCGTCCGTGCTGCAGCCGGCTAGCATCACTGCGCAAACGATAATCGCGGCCGCCATACATGCGGTAAACGCTTTTCTCATTTTTCTTTCACCTCCGTGAAAACCATGGCATAGTTCCTGGTGGATGTTCACATGAACTTCCATCGAACCGTTGGGAGTTACCTCTCGGGATGTTTAATTACTCAAAAAACCGACGAACCTGATACTGGTAAATGTCATCCTCGTCCAGATAACCAACCGAAATTCCATTTCCGTTAAATGCCATTTTGCCCGTGGATGCTATGGCTTTTGCTTCTTCCAGCAAGGCATCGATTTCGCTTTCGGTTACATCATTGCGATTCGCTTTGATTAGATACTTGGCATAGGAAACTGCGGCAGACTCGTATTTGCCGGATTTATCTGCATGAATAATCATGTAGTCAACAATGTCGGCCGCCTTATCTCCTGTGTATTCTTCAGGGACGACCACCAGAAAAATACCATCGATCAGCCCATACCAATACTGATCGTTGGCCTCGGTCAGATAGTCATCCATGGCTGGATTCAGCGAACTATCATTCGGCGAATTATTATCCATTACCTCAGTATTGAATTTCGCAACCAGCGTTTCCACGTTCTCTTTTTTAACGAAACCGTACTTTTCCTGCGATTGCGCTGAATCATTCGCTTCCCCCGAGCTGGATTTCCCAGAGTCAGCCTGCCCGCAACCCGCCATGCCTAAAGATAGAATTCCACATAACGCAATGACTAGAATCGCCTTCTTCATGGTCGAATCCCCCTTCAACAAACTGCAGATAAACGACTAAATTCGAGCTGTTTTCTTTGCCGCCTCCCTTAGAATCAAATGATAACGTATCGCTCAGTTAAATCAATATGGCACAAGACACCGGGAGGGGTGCATCGCGGAGTCCAAGATGCCGCGATGATCTCAAGCATGCTGCGGCGCATAAGACGCTAGACGCCCCTGATCAAAACCACAGCACCCGATGCGCCAGACCCCCCGCAGGTCGTAATGCCAAAATGCGCCGTAGCGCCCCTGATCGTGCCTCGGTGCTTCCAGCGAAACGCGCCGCCGCATCCGAATGCGACACAACACCGCTCCAAAACCGCCACGGCAGACGGATTTCAACCCTGCTTGTTGAAAAAACGGGGTCAAACTCGGGCAAATCGACGATAATCGGTGGTTGCAACGCCCACTCAGGCGACTCCCAGCCGATGCCATTCCGCAAAGAAAACCAGAGTAACCTTGTGACCTGGGGAAACGAAAAGACAGTACCTGCATCGCCTCCATCAGTCATCCCCAACGGCCCAAATCGCACGCACAGACCACCGAATATCGTCAATTTGCCCGAATTCAGGGGCGTTTTCGCAACAACCACTCGCCAAATCCCGCAAACTCGAACGCACCCGCCGACGATCCCTGCCCAGTGGACTGCTCGTCGCAACACCCCCCGGAGCTCATCACAACCCCGAGCAACCCCGCCCGATAAACCACCCGTCACGACAACCGCCACCCACGCGGTCGCAAGCCCGAGTGACCACGCGCCAAACAGGTCGATTTCGCAACAACCGCACGCGCAACGCCAAAAAAGAAGCGACGCGGCGCTTGAAACAGAAAAAAGCCGCTGCAATCCATCAATCGCAACCCAGCTCCCCCCCAAACCACACCTTTGGCAACGGAATATCGACATTGTGAAGATATCGCCCCCGCATCAAGCGGCATGGCTATCCTTGAACGAAACGGAACAAAGCACAAGCGCGAACAACATTTACAC
>CAKTVK010000180.1 GCA_934623455.1 uncultured Eggerthellaceae bacterium
CCACGAACGCAATACCCCAGATGAACGCGGCAATCAGCGGAAGAAGCGTGGTACGAAGCCTGTCGGACATGGAAACCCCTCAAACAAAACGCACGGCTAAAAGAAAAACCCGACAATTGTCGCACTTAATGCGCGGTCATGTTACGAGAATTCGAGCAGGTGAAGTAAATAATCTGATGATTCTCGGCGAGTTTTTCCAACAGCTGGCGCGTGCGCTGCATCAAAGTGTCGTCAACGTTGATGAAGGGGTCGTCCATAACAATGAACGGACGCTCTTTTTCGTAGAGCGCATCGCAAAGCGCCATGCGCATGCATACCATGACCAAATCGGAGTACCCAGCGCTCAGACTTTCCTGATGACGCGTTGCGCCCGTCTGCGGATACGTCATGTGAAAATCGCTGTCCACCTGGACTTTCTTGACGTCGATAGCTCCTGTTTCATCCACCAGCATGCGGAAATAATGCTGGAAACGCTCCTGCACCGGACCTGCATACGCCGCGCAAAGCTGCTCTTTCGCGCGTTCCAAATAGGCCATGGTCGCATCGAGCGTTGCCACGTCTTTCTCGATTTTCTTCCGCTGTTCCGTGAGTGTCTGAAGCTGATCTTGCAGCAGGGGAATCTTATCAACGCGCTCTTGCAGCGTTTGAATGCGCTGGGAATCTTTCACGCGGCCTTGGAACGACCCCTCCTGCGCCGCAACTAAACGCTGCTCTTGCGCCTGAAGCTCCTGCAGGTTCAAGGTACGGAAGCGATCTTCGTCGGAACGCTTCCACGCGCACAAGCCATTTGCTTCTACGAACTGGGAAAACGCTTGGTCGGCAGCACGGACGTTTTGGCGCATTTGATGCAGCGCGCGAGCGTTGTCGCGCAAGCGCTCCAGCGTTTCTGCGTTCAGCGTTCGGGGGTCAATGTGATGCGCGCTGCAGAAGGACTCAAGCTCGCGTTGTGCCGCGAAAGCGCGTTTGATCAGGTCGTTTGTACGCGCCAGCGAGCGAGCATGCTCCGCTGCACGCGCCGCAGCCTGCGCCGCCTCTCGTGCTGCTTGCGCCGCCAGCTGAGCTTGCTTCTTGTGGTGCGCGCGCATGATACCGCCGCCAACGCAAAATACGATGCCAACCACTGCCGCAGCAATGCCCACGTAGAGTTGACCTGCGAAAACGCGCGCAATGCTTGCAGCGTCCGTGGCTGCAAGCGCAGCACCCGCCAAAAGCAGGATAGCCCCCACCACAACAAGCGCGATGCCCGCACCACCGCCTTTTACCGTGGCTGCTGCTGGGGCTACGGGTGCTGCGGGCGCATCGTCCGGCCACTCGGCACCCCCATAGCGGCCGTCATCAGCAGCGGGGATGCCGTGCGCGCCCGCCGCGCCGCCAGCGGCCCCGGCGGCACCAGGGGCGGCAGCGTCAGCGCGGACACCCGTAGCAGCACTCGCGCCGGCACCCTGCGCGGGAGCGGGCACAGCAGCGCCTTCGCTACGAGCAACGCCTTCACCGCCGGGGGTCATTTGCGCGGCCTGCGCCGCAAATGCATCGATGTCCGCCTGCGTCACGCCTGCTTGTTTCACCAGGTCAAGACATTGCAGCGCCTCATTCGCACGATGCACTTCCCCTTCGCTGGGCACAGCTCCGCCCAGCGATGCTTCATGTCGCTGGTATTCTTCCCTTGCCTGCTTGCGAGCGTTTTCGAGCCGCATGCATTCAAGCGCCATGCTGCGACGCGCCTGCAAGTCGGCCGCTTCGGCAATTTCTGTGCGCACCTGCGCAAGATCACGATGCTGCTGCTCCATATTAGAAGCAAGACGACCCTCGCGATCGCGCACGCGCTCGAGTTCGCCCCGAGCTGTGGAGAGCTGCACCAACTCTTCGTTGACCTGGGAAATCTGCGTCACAACAGCCGCATGAGCCCCACCTTGTCCGCGATAAGGCACTTGCTGGGTGCGCGCTTTTTTCAGCAGATCCATTGCCGATTCGAAATTGCGCGTGCCATCGGTGTTGTCCACCAAATTGCCCAACTTCGCCTTGATATCAGCGGTTCCCAACGCATCGGCAAGGCGATTTTGCGGAATGTACGCGCTGCGCTCAAACGAATCGGCGTCTAGCCCAAACAGCGTAATGCCCGGACCAGAACCCAGCTCATCGGTGCGCTTTCCCGAAACCTGATCGAACACCGCAAGCGTATCATCCTTAGGCGTGGCGCCAAAACAACGCTCAATGCGGTACAAACGTCCGCCCGCGTGCACGACCAGCTGACCGCCATACGCGCCCCCCTGCCAGGGAGCGTAACGACGCCGCAGGTCTTTGTCCAGGTCACGCTTGTGATGACGCGGCATTCCATACAGCATACAGCGAATAAATGCCGCAAGCGTGGTTTTTCCCGAACCGTTTGGCTGTTCAATAACCGTCAGGCCGTCGTTGAAATTGAACGTGCGCTGGCTCAGCCCGCCAAAATTCTCAATGGTGCAGCTCACTAAATTCACAGGGCAACATCCTCTCCGCGAAGCGCGCGCAAGCCGCACAAGATGATGCGCTGCTTTTCCTCTTCTGTCTCGCTCGATGCCAAAACCGTGCGCACAAAAGCGCCTCGCAGCGATTGGTCGTATTCAAAATCCGCTGCATCTACCACAAGGCGCGTTTTGTCAACCACCTTCGCGAAGAAGAAATCCCTGTTCAGACTTGCTTCAAGATACGACAGGTCCTTGTTCGCGTCGGCGGAATAACCGCCCTGCAGCTCAAAGCGGACCAGGCTATCGCT
>CAKTVK010000181.1 GCA_934623455.1 uncultured Eggerthellaceae bacterium
CGCAGGTCCTGCTCCGCTTCGGTGATAATAGTGTCGAACGCCTTCGATCGATGGCTCATCTCCATGACGGACATGCCTGTGCCCTTATAATCGAGCATTTCTTGCGCCGCTTCTCTCAGAACCTCTTCGGGAAGCATTGCCGGACCAGCAGAGAAATTGTACACACGCGTCATGATTTCACTCCTTAGGAAGCCGATTGCGAAAACATCATAATTGCACGTCTATTGTACGGCACAAGCGAGCAAAAGAGCACCCGCGCGCAAAAAGACACCCTTTAAACGGCGCGGATTGGCGTTGGTGTGCACGAAAACGAAGAAGAAGTGGGGGCTATTTCTCGTTGCGCGCCTGGGCGATTTTACCCGTGCGGACAATCTCCTTGATGCCATAAGGACGCAAAAGATCCTCCAGCCCTTTAAGCTTTCCTTCTTCACCCGTGATTTCGATGGTCAACGAATCACTGCCTAAATCGGCGATTTTCGCGCGGAAAATATTCGCGATTTGAATGATTTCACCGCGCTTTTCGGGCAGCGCCTCAACCTTGAACAGCGCTAACTCGCGCACAATAGCGTTCGCGCCCGATAAATCGGTGATCTTATGAACAGGCACCAGCTTATGCAGCTGCTTTGCAATCTGCTCGAAGGACACTTCATCGCCCAGCGCGACAAGCGTGATATGCGACAACGCGGGGTTTTCCGTGGGACCAACCGACAAGCTTTCAATGTTAAAGCCACGGCGCGAAATCAAGCCCACAACGCGCTGCAAAACGCCCGGCTCGTTATCCACCAGAAGCGTGAGAACATGCTTGGAGGTATCCATGCTACTCCCCTTCCTGAACAGCATTGTCTGTACCATTACCAGGGAAAACGTGTTCAAGAAGCGTTCCGCCGGGAACAACCATGGGCATCACGTTTTCCGACGACGGCACAACAACGTCAAGCAAGAACGGCTCGGTGCTTGAAAGCATCTCCGAGAATGCAGCCTGCAGCTCATCCTGCGTTTGAACGCGCTTTGCCTGCCAGCCAAAGGCGCGCGCCAGCCCCACGAAGTCGGGGTTGTAATGGAGCTCGGTTTGGGAATAACGCCCCTCGTAAAAGAATTGCTGCCACTGATGCACCATGCCTAAGCAGGCGTTATCGATGATCACAACTTTCACGGCAGCGCCGTACGCGCGCGCGGTGGCAAGCTCCTGCACGTTCATCTGGAACGACCCATCGCCCGCAATGCATACGACCTGCGCATCGGGGCATGCAAGCGCGGCACCGATCGCCGCGGGAAAACCGAAACCCATGGTGCCCAAACCGCCACTTGACAAGAAGCTGCGCGGAACGGAACGAGAAAGGAACTGCGCCGCCCACATTTGATGTTGGCCCACTTCGGTGGTCACAATGGTGCGCTTCCCCGCTGCTTCTTGCGCCTCAAGCGTGCGTCCAAGCAAGTTCATGCAGGTCGCAGGCGTGATGTGCTGCATACTGCTTTCAGCTTCCGAACGAATCGCGGCTGCTGCGTTGCTTTCCAGGGGCGTCTCAAGCGCTTCGGGTGCCTCGTCCACTTCGGATGCCGCAAATGCCGCACCTGCCGCCGCTTCCGTGCAAACCGCGCGCGCAGCATCGTTGAAACACGGCAGCGCTGCCAGCTCTTCAAGCCATGCTTGCGTATGCGCCTTGAAATCCTGCTTCTTCAACTGAGACAAAAGCCCTGATAAAACCGCCTGGGCATCGCCTACAATGGGAACATCGGCTTCGCGCAGTTTGCCGATTTCCGCGGGGTCGATGTCAACGTGTATGAGCTTTGCGTGGGGCGCAAACGCGCTCATAGCACCCGTCACGCGATCCGACAAGCGCGTGCCCACCGCCAAAAGCACGTCCGCACTCATCAACGCCGTGTTCGAACGCGCCGAACCATGCATGCCAACAGCGCCCAAGTTCAGCGGGTCGGCTGCAGGAAACGCGCCCTTTCCCATAAGTGTGAGCGCAACAGGCGCCTGCAAAAAGTGCGCGATTTCTTGCAATTGATCCTGCGCACCCGAAGAAATCACGCCGCCACCTGCAAGGATAACGGGACGCTGCGCCTCTTGCAGCAACGCGGCCGCTGCCTTCGCTTGCTTTGCGTTGCACTTATACGTTGGCTTATACGACGGGATATTCACTTTCGCAGGATAGGCAAACGTGAGCTCTTGACTCGCAATGTCCGACGGAACATCGATAACCACCGGACCCGGTCGGCCCGTAATGGCAATATGGAACGCTTCGCGAATGATGCGCGGCAAATCCGCTGCTTTTTGCGCCAGGAAGCTATGCTTTACCACGGGCATGGTAATGCTCATTGTGTCAGATTCCTGGAACGCATCCGTGCCGATAACGCTCGTAGGCACCTGACCGGTAATAACGACAAGCGGAATGCTGTCCAGGTATGCATTCGCGATTCCCGTAACGGTGTTAGTCGCACCAGGGCCGCTGGTAACCAGAACGACACCAACGTTTCCCGTGGCGCGCGCGAAACCATCGGCCTCGTGAACGGCAGCTTGCTCATGGCGCGCAAGCACGTGCGTGATCTGCTGCGAGTCATACAAAGCATCGTACATGGCAATGGCTTGAGCGCCCGGATATCCGAACACATGCGTAACGCCTTCGCATTCAAGCGCGGCAATAACCGCCTGAGCGCCCGTCATGTGCGCACCTTCATAGGCGGAATGGCACCCCGCCCCTTTTGCGGCACCCACGCTCAACGCGTTGCGTGTTTCATTCTCC
>CAKTVK010000182.1 GCA_934623455.1 uncultured Eggerthellaceae bacterium
GCATTACAGCAGACGCGCCGCCATGAATGCGTTCGCCTGTAGCTCGGCGGTGTCGTCAAGCTGCCCAAGGGGCGGCGCTGGTTCGTTCCAACGCGTGGCCCAATGGTCAAGCGCGCGCTGCAGCAGCGCATCGGCCAGCTCCGGGTTTTTCGCCAAAAGCGGACCGTGGAGATACGTGCCCACAAAATTCCCGTTCAGGTAACCGTCGGTTTTCTTCGTGTCGTTGTTTCCGCATCCCGTTTTCGATATGACCTGGCCAAATGCTTGGGTATCAGAATCAAGGTACGTGCGCCCTGCATGGTTTTCGTACCCGATGACTGGCTGCGCAATGCCGGTGACTCGCAGCGCAATGTTTCCTACCAAGCGATCGTGCGCATCTCCCGCGCGTCGCGTTTCGAACGTACCAAGCCCCAAGCCGGGCACGGTTTTTCCGTTGAGCAGCCAGCTGCGCCCCAGCATTTGATAGCCGCCGCAGATGGCAAGGCACACGCCGCCGGCATTGATAAACGCGGCAAGCTCGTTGGCGTGTTCCCCAATATGCTGCGCCGCAATTTCCTCTTCGCGGTCGGGTGCGCCCCCTAAGAACACCAGGTCAACATCGGTTAAATCGAACGGAGTCGTTTCGTCTATAACGCGCACCCGGACAGGGATTCCGCGCCAAGCAAGACGTTTTCTTAGAATGGTCACGTTGCCGCTATCGCCGTAGAGGTTCAAAAGCTTGGGGAAGAGGTGGGCGATGACCAGGGGTTTGTCGTCTGCTGCGGTGTTGCAGGAGGGGATGGGCGTTGCGGGATCGGTGCCGGCTGCAACGTTTGCGGCCGCAGACGTGGGCGTGCCTGCAAAGACGTGCGCGCTGGTGCAGGGGATTGCGGTCGCGACCGTGCCAGGGGCGCCTGGCGCAGGGGTCGCAGAATTCGCAGATGAATCCGCGGATTCTGCGGACGAAGCAGGTGCATCGGCCTTAGCCGCAGACTCGCAAACAGGCTGCTCAACGCCCTGAGCAAGCGTTTCCAAGGCGCCTTTCACCGATGGCAGTGCAGTGTAGTTCGCAATGGCGTATACGGGGCATTCGTTGTCCAAAGAGTTTGCAGCTGCTGAAATCAATTCTTCCGCGGATTCGAGCAGCTGCGCGTTTACGCCCGCGTATTTCAAACGAACTTGTAAGTCGTTTCTACGGATTCCACCTGCAAAAACGCAAATGTCAGATCGCGTTGCAAGCTCTTCGAAATCAACGTCCCACAACCACGAAACATCGTGTCCATCGGCTTCTTTATCGTTGATGAAAACAACCAGCGCAAAAGGCCGCTTATCATTCAGGGCAATGCGAAGATTTTGATTCATTCCCGTGGGGTTTTTCGCCAGGTTCAGCAGTACGTCGTGGCGCCCAATGCGCAAGCGTTCCAGACGACCGTTTTGCGGCATAAACGATCTTATTGCCTGTTGAATCGCGCTGGGCGGACAGCCCAGAAGCGTTGCTGCCGCGGCGGCTGCAGTCAAGTTGTAAACCATATAAGAACCAGGAAGATTTGCCGACACGCGCAGGGATTGCGTGCTTTTGCCGGTTTGCCCGGCCGCGCAACGTACGGAAAGCGTGAAATCTACGCCCAGGGCGCTCAAAGCAACTTGTTCGGCAGCGAAATCAAGCTTGGGGCGCGTAAATCCGCACGTTGGGCAGTAATAGCTTCCCAACTGGCCATATTGATGGTACTCATAGGCAAGCGTGCTTGAGCAGTGCTGGCAAATCTGAGCATCGGCCACAGAATTCTGCGCAAGCCCCATGCTTTCCCGTACACCGAATGCAATGCTTTTGTTGGGAGCCGTTTGGGCAACAGCGGTGCACAGCGGATCGTCGGCGTTGTAGATAAGCGTGGTTCGCGGTGACAACTCAAGCGCCGAAACAATGCTTTTTTGGACAAGTTCAATTTCTCCGGCGCGATCCAGCTGATCGCGAAAAAGGTCAAGGAGCAACACGTATTTGCTTTGCAGCTGGGGAAGCACATGGACAAGCCATAGCTCATCGCATTCCAGCACCGCCCATTGAGCCTGCCCTTGCTCAAGCAGGGCAGATGCCACGCCGGAATCAAGGTTTGCCCCCGTTCGGTTGCAGCACACGGAAAGCCCCGCTGCTTCAAGCGCGTTTGCGATAAGGTTCGTGGTGGTTGTTTTGCCGTTTGTGCCCACAACGCAAATCGATCCGTATTCCAGATCGCGCGCGGCATGAGAAATAAGCGATGAGTCCAGGTAGAGGCCTATTTTGCCCGGGAAATTGGCAGCATCGCGATGAAAAACGTCACGCAGAATCCGCCGCGACGCATTCGCTGCGCACCGTGCGATTTTCTCTGAGAAACTCACGCCGCATGCCTTCCTTTTTCGCTTTTCGTACAAGTTCATACCTAAACAATTGCCGATTTTACGCGCGCACTATTGCGAGTCTGTTTCATTTGAACGGAGCGGGAAAACAAACACAGAGCATGCTGTTGAAGTTTCAGGGCAAAGAAAAGCCCTGCCAGGAGGGAGGGGGAAGGCAGGGCTACTTTTGGAAAGGCTGGGGAAGCAGAAACGCTACATATCCATGATCCAGACAGGAAGGGGGGTATTTCTGAATCAAATGTGCGCGAGCTTTAAAATTGATTGCCTCTCGTACGTTGCAAACTATAACCCATAGGAGGTTTTTTGCGGCTCAGATGATTTAGATGGTGACTTTGGGTGCTAAAGAGTTT
>CAKTVK010000183.1 GCA_934623455.1 uncultured Eggerthellaceae bacterium
GTTACCGCAGGTGACGCTCAAGTTGTTGCTGCCGATGGCGACGTGAACATGAACGGCAAGGTGAACATTGTGGACGCCCAGCTCGCCTACGATATCGCACGTGCTGTGTACACCGACTTCAGCGCTGTTACCATGGAAGGCTTCTTGAAGGCCGACGTGAACGGCGATGCGTCTGTTGATGCCGTTGATGCGTTCGCTATCCAGCACTTCGCGTTGGTTGGTACGTTTAGCGAATAATCGATTCCTCGCTTGGTGCGGTGCCCGCATGCGGTAAGCTAGTGGGCACCGCATTTTTGCATTGAAAGTCGAATGCGCAGGTGGCGCGGCTGCGCCGTGTAATTAGTGCAGTCGCGCACACTGCCTGCGAATCGCCCTGCGTAAGCGTGTGGCGAAAGGGAAAGGATGTATGTTTTGGCACGTTCAGCGAACAAATTGATTGCGGCATTGGCAAGCGCTGCTATGGCGGCTTCCCTGTGCCCGGTTTCTGCTGCTTTTGCTCAAGACGCAACCGAGTTGTCGGGAGCACCGGCTGCGATGCATGAGGCGCTTGATGGCGCGGTTGTGCTCGAAGCCGAGGCTGTCACGACGGCAAAATCCCTGATTAACGCGCTGCCTGACGCTCCGAAGATTACGGCGGCCGCTCTGGGTACCTACGATGCGCAAATTGCTGCCGCCACCGCGGCGTATGATGCGCTAAGCGAAACAGACCAAAAAGCACTTGATACCGAAACGTGTTTGACGTCGAACCAGCCGTATGGCCGCGTTTTGGAATGCGCGCAGTGGGCGCTTAAGGCCATGCGTGATGTGGACGCTTCCACCACGCTTGGCGCGGGCACGTACAGCGCTAGCACCACTCCTGCGCTGTCATCGGAGTACAGCAAGGGAAAGTCCACGTCGGCGCGCCAGCGTCCGTGGAGCGTGAAGGATGTTACGGTCGTGGACGGTAAAGCGTATGGAACCGTCACGGTAGAAAGCGATACGTATACCTATATCTATATGGCGGGACAAAAGTTCGAGAACACGGCGGGGAAAAACCAGCATTCCACGTTCGAAAACGTGCCGATTGACCTGAATAGCACGCAATACCTTACGGCGTACTCAACGTCTATGCAGACCGAGATTGTGTTCTCGATTACCACGACCATCGATGAATCTGCAACAGGTGGTAGCACCGGCGGCGGCACCGGTGGTGGAGAAACACCTGGTGGCGGCGGTAGCGGCGAAGGCGGCAGCACCGGCGGCGGAACCGAGAACCCCGGTGGCGGTTCGGGTAGTGGCGGGCAGGAAACTGTGACGCCCGCGCAGGTGACGAAACTGATTGAGGCGCTGCCAAGTGACCCGTATAAAATCACCATTGCGGATGTTTGCCAGATTCACGATGCGCAAGTTGCCTACGAATCGCTGACCGATCAGCAAAGGGCGCTGGTAGATGTTGTTCCGCTGCCGAGTGGTGTTTCATGCCAGCGCGCTTTGGAAGTTGCTGTTTGGGCTGTTCAGAGCCTTGCAATCACGGATAACTCCACAACTCTTGCCGATGGCGTGTATTACCTGAAGCAAGGCGATATGAAGACCGATATGGGCATTTCCGTGTCGCATCGTAACTTCTATTGGTCCGTGATGAAGATTGTGGTATCCAACGGAAAAGCAACGGCAACGCTGAAACGTAGTGGCGGAAACACGCCGATTGCGTCCGTTTACTTCGAAGGCCGCGTTCTTGACGCGAACCAGGACGGAACGTTCACGATTCCTATCGCGCTTAACACTGATATGTATTTCTCTACGAAGCCGCGTGTTGATTCGACAACGGAGTCTACGGTTGGCTTGATCTACCATCTGAACACAACGTTCGATGTTGCAAATGCGAAGCCCGATGCAACCCTTGAAGAAGACGCGAATGGTAGCGGCAGCAACACCGGCGGCTCAGGCGATGATAATTCCAGCAGCGAATCAACTGGTGCAACGACGGGCCCCGTTAACACCACGGGCAACGTTGGTTCTGTTGGCAATGGCAATGCACTGGGCTTGACTTCGAATTCCAACAATAAGAAGGCAAGCGCCAAGACTGCTGCAGCCGATAGCAATTCCGATGCAGCTGCGACCAGCGCCAATGCTTCATCGGGTGCACGTTCGGGCAGCGCTGCGGGCGATGACGGTGCCGATGCAGATGCAGCAACAATTCCGCCGCTGGCGGTTGGCGGCAGCTTCGCTGGCGTGGCGCTTGCGGGCGGTGCGGGCTTCTTCGCCCTGTTCAGGAAGCGTGAGCAGCACTAGCATGAAGCGCATGAAACGGTTTACCCCCAACAAATTTGTTGACAAATTACCCCACCTTTTGTCAACAATTTGCGGCGCTGTTTTGTCGGCGGCACCTTCGGTCTGTGCGACATTTCTTGGCGTTACGCTCGCGCTGTCTCTGACGGCAGTGCCTGCGCAAGCGTGGGCGAAATATACCGATGTGAGCACGCAATATCCGGCCGCGCAGGATTTGACTGAAGTTGCGCGCGACGGTTTGGCCTCTATCGGAAAAAGCATTTATCCCGCGGTTGTTCAGGCGGGCGACATCGTGGATGGTACGTACGTTGTGCCTGCGTATACGTCTTCGCGCATGTGCAATTTCTACGCGTCTCTGTCAGACGCCACGGTGAAAAGCAATCCAAACCAGGTGGTTTTGAACGTGTCGGGCGGCGTGGTCACCGCAACGTTTTACATGTCTGGTGCGT
>CAKTVK010000184.1 GCA_934623455.1 uncultured Eggerthellaceae bacterium
TCGCCTAAGATGCGACGACGCTTTTTGGGGGAGCGTGCAGCTCTGGTCTCTCAAAGTCCCCAGGCTACTTTTAGCCCGGTGCGCACGATTGGCTCTCAGTATCGCGAGGTCATGCGCCTGCGTAAGGGAATGAGCCGTAAAGAAGCCGATGCTGCATCGGTGGAATTGCTTTCGCGTTTGGGATTCGATAACCCATGCGAAGTGCTAAGGAGTTACGTTTTCGAACTTTCGGGAGGCATGGCGCAACGAGCCGCAATCGGCATGGCGCTAGTCGCCAATCCTAAGCTTTTATTCGCCGACGAGCCCACGGCGGCGCTGGATGTAACCGTGCAAGCTCAGGTGGTCAGCGAGCTCATGCGTATCAATCGGGAGCTGGGCGCGTCTATGGTGGTTATTTCCCACAACATTGCCGTTTTAGCGCACCTGTCGAACTACCTGTACGTCATGAAGGAAGGGCGGATTGTGGAAGAAGGCACCACGGATCAGCTGGTTGCCCATCCCAGCCACCCTTATACCCAGATGCTCATGGATGCCGTTCCGCGGTTTGGGGGCAAGCAATGATTGCTCTGGAAGTGCAAGAGGTGACGAAGCGTTTCCCCTCTATGGAGCGTGCGGCGCTTGATAAGGTCAGTTTTCAGGTGGAGCAGGGAACGTGCTTGGGTATTGTGGGTGGCAGCGGCTGCGGAAAAAGCACGCTGGCGCGCATTGCGATGATGCTTGAACAACCTGATAGCGGGCATGTTTTGCTTTTTGGAGACGAGATTGGCGGAAGGGATTTGAAGTCCGCCCGTGACGTTTACCGCACCATGCAGATGATTTTTCAAAACCCGATTGATTCCTTCGACCCGCGTCACACCCTTGGCTTCTCTCTGATGGAACCGGGGAGGAGTTTTGGTCTTTCACGCGCCGAAGCGAAGAGGAAAGCGTGCGAGTTATTAGCCGCTGTGGGCTTGGATGAAAGCTTTTTCGAGCGCTACCCCTCGCAGGTCAGTGGCGGACAATGCCAACGTGCCGCCATTGCACGCGCTTTGATGACCGACCCTTCCGTGCTTATCTGCGACGAAATTACCAGCGCGCTGGATGTGACCACGCAAGCGCGCATTGTGGAGCTGATTTCCCAGCTCAAAAAGAAGGTGACCATCGTATTCATCACGCATGATCTGGCTTTGGCATCAAATATCTGCGATGACTTGGTGGTTATGGAAAAAGGCCGCGTTGTAGAATGCGGCCCAGCGTGCGATGTTCTGGAGAATCCCCAATCCGATTACTCGAAGCTCTTGCTTTCGTCGGTATGCACGCTCAACGGGTAATCGTTATGGCCGTTGATTTCACCGAGGGTGCCCTGGGAAAAAGCGTTTTTCGATTTGCGGTTCCTCTTTTGGGTGCGAGTCTTATCCAGCTGCTTTATTCAGCGGTGGATGTTCTCTTCGCTGGCAATGTTTTAGGCGCGGCGGGAATGGCGGCGCTCGGTGCTTCGTCTTTGGTGGCTTATTGCGCGGTGAGCTTCTTTTTGGGCGTGTCGGTTGGCTCGAATGTGGTGGCGGCACGTGCGTTCGGAGCACGTGACGTGCGGGGTATGGAAAAGACGGTGGGCACGTCGCTTGTGCTTGCGGTGCTTTGGGGCGTTGTTTGCGCGACGGTGGGGTTCTTTGCTGCCCGCTTCATCGTAGTTGGCATGGGCGTTCCTGCTTCGGTGTTGGACGATGCCACGTTGTATCTGCAAGTGTATTTCCTATCGCTGCCGTTTACCATCGTCTACAACATGGTCTCGGCGTGCTTGCGTGCGTTTGGCGATTCGCAATCCCCCTTGCGGGCTCAGGTTCTGGGCGGCGCGCTCAACGTTTTGCTGGACGCGCTGTTCTTGCTGGTCATTGACGGCGGCGTTGCAGGTATTGCGTGGTCAACGTTTGCGGCGCAAGGATGTGCGTGTATCTACGCGCTGTGGCGATTACGCAGACCAGGACTTCCTTGCGTGCTGTGCTGGCGCGTGCTGCGCCTGGATGCCTGTACCGCAAAAGAAATCATGCGGCTTGGTTTTCCTTCGGGAGTGCAGTCGCTCATGATGACCGTTTCCAATGTGCTCATTCAATACGTGGTGAACGGCACGGGAGAGGCAGGCATTGCGGCGTTTACGGCGTATTTCCGTGCTGAGCTGCTTATTTATGAGCCGTTAGTGGTGCTTGGTCAAACGGTAACGGTGCTCACGGCGCAAAACGCGGGCGCGCATTGCCATGGGCGCGTGCATAAAGGGGTTCGGACTTGTCTTGCCATGGGCCTGGGCTCTAGCATTGCAACGGCGGCTGTCTTGCTGCTGGTGCGACACCCGCTCATGGGCTTGTTCGTGAGCGATGCTGAAGTGATTTCGCTGGGCAGCGCTATCATGATGACTACGCTGCCGTTTTACTGGCTGTATGCGTTTGTTGAGACGTATGCGGGTGCCAGCAGGGGCGTGGGCAACACGCGCGTTCCTATGGTGGTGATTCTTCTGTGCTTCGCATGTATGCGCTTGGGGCTTTTGTACCTAACTCCGCTGGGCGGCTTGGGCGTTGCCGGTATTGCTTGCGTTTATCCTTTGACCTGGGCTTGCGCCGCGCTTTCGCTGTCCATCTACTACTTCAAGGTTATTCATCCCCGTATGCATTCGCTGCAGGATAATCCTCATCCGCATAAATCATCGGTCGATTGTGGCGCGAGCGCTGTGGGCTGTCACCCGG
>CAKTVK010000185.1 GCA_934623455.1 uncultured Eggerthellaceae bacterium
GCGATTCGCTTTCTTGCAAAAATCCGTCACAACTTCATCGCTGTAATACAGCACGCCACATCCGCCCTGGGCATCGGCATACGGCTCAAGCAGCGCAGCATCGTGGCTTCCGAAGCAGCCATCAAGCGCGCAAGCGAAGCAGCCGCCAATGCGCGGCAATTTGCGACTGATTGCCACATCCACATCCAGCGACTGAGGAAACACGCGCACCTGAAAGCCCGATTGCGCGCTCTTCCCCACCCATTTCTCCAGGCTAATGTCCAAATTGCCGGTAAAGCCAACGCCGCTTACGGTATGCACCATGCCAATGCCGCGGCTGGCCAGAAAATCCATTGCACCCTGGATGTTTTTCACCAGTTCAGGAATAGAAAGGCTATTCGTAATATAATCACTCACCGCAAAGAACGCCTCTTGGTTCATCTCTCCGGTTTCGGGATGGTATCCGCGCAGATTCTTTACTTTATCGTTGATTTTCGCCAAAAGAGCGCTGTTCACCACGCAGGCATGGCCGTCGTATTTCACCATGAAAACAGGCTTGTCAGAGCATGCTTCGTCCAACTCTGCGCGAGACAGAAGACGCCCCTCCTTCACGGAATAAGGCGAAGCTCCAAACGCAACAAGTGTTTTTGACGTGCATTTCCGTGCGAAATCGGCAACCATTTCTTTGATTTCGCAGTTCGAGCGCGCATGCATAACGTTTAAGCCCGCATTGAACGTGGCGAAAGACGCCAAATGCTCGTGCGTGTCCACAAACGACGGACACAGCACGCGCTCACCCAGCTGTTCGCACGGAGAATCGGCATAGCGTTCGGGCAGGTCATCGCCCACATAAACAATACGCCCCTGGTCTTCCACCAAATAGCGCGCCACACTATCACGCGCATCCACCGTCAGAACAGTGCCCTCATATACTTTCACATGCGCCTTCTTTCCTGCGGTTTTACTTAGCGTGTTCAGTTTATCACCATTTCCAGACATTAATGAACATGCTCCTGCCCACCGTACCAAAATCCGGAACTCAAGAAGTGCATCCCACCCAATCGAAACATACCCGAAACACCACGCTAACAAACGTGCAAATTCAACGTCATACACTAGCTTGGAAGCACCCTGTAAGGAGCAGTTTATGGAAAACCAAACGTTGTACAGCCCAACATTCGAGCATGATTCATGCGGCATTGGCGGCGTTATTCAAATAAAAGGCATCCGCAGCCACGCTTGCGTAGAAGACGCCTTGAGCATTGTGGAGAAGCTGGAACACCGCGCGGGCAAGGATGCCAGTGGCGAAACCGGCGATGGCGTAGGCATCATCTTGCAAGTTCCCACGCGCCTTCTGAACAGCGTTGTTGTTGAAGAAGGCCTGATGCAGGCACAGCCCGATACGAACCCTTTGGGTGGCGTGGGCGACATTGGCGTGGGCATGATCTTCTTCCCGCAAGACGACCTGAAGCGTCAGATGCTCATGCATAAGCTGGAGCGCATTTGCGCGCGCCGCAACGTTCCCTTCGCCACGTGGCGCAAAGTTCCCACGAATCCCGACATCCTGGGAAAGAAGGCGCGCGACTGCATGCCCGCCATCTATCAGGCGCTGGTCACGCGCCCGGGCAACGTGGAAGCGGGCCTGGACTTCGACCGCTTGCTCTACCTGGTACGCCGTGAGTTCGAGCAGTCGGCCGCAGCCGAAGGGTGCTACGTGGCATCGTTTAGCAGCCGCACCGTGGTCTATAAAGGCATGTTCCTGGTAAAGCAGCTGCGCAAATTCTACTCTGACCTGCAGGATTCTCGCTGCGAGAGCGCCATTGCCCTGGTGCATTCCCGCTTTTCCACAAACACGAACCCCAGTTGGCAACGAGCGCATCCCAACCGCGTGCTGCTGCACAACGGCGAAATCAACACGATTCGCGGCAATCTTGACCGCATGAACGCGCGCGAGGAAACCATGAGCAGCCCGCAATTCCAAAATGACATGGAATGCGTGATGCCCGTGATTGATAGCGCAGGCTCCGACAGCGCCATGCTGGACAACGCGCTGGAGTTCCTCATGTTTTCCGGCATTGAACTGCCAAAAGCCGTAATGATGCTTGTGCCTGAACCCTGGAGCAAGAACACGAACATCTCGGTAGCGCGCCGCAACATGTTCCATTACTACGCCACCATGATGGAGCCTTGGGACGGCCCAGCGGCCCTGCTGTTCACCGATGGCGAAGTGATGGGCGCAGCACTCGATCGCAACGGCCTGCGCCCCGCGCGCTATTACGTGACCGATGACGACCGCCTGATTCTTTCCTCTGAAGTGGGCGTTCTTGATATTCCCGATGAGCACATCGTTACCAAGCAGCGTCTGGAGCCGGGTCGCATGCTGGTGGTGGACACCGTTGCCGGCGTGGTGAAAGACGACGAAGCAATCAAAGAGGGTTACGCCGCAGAGCATCCGTATGGCGAATGGCTTGACTGCCAGCTTATCAAGCTGAAAGAGCTGCCCGAGCCAAAGCGCGCGCTGCATTATTACGATGCGCATGAGTTGGCGCGTTTGCGCCGCGCATTCGGCTATTCCTACGAAGACGTGTACTCCGTGCTGCTCCCCATGGCGAAATCTGGCGTTGAACCCACCGCTGCCATGGGCATCGACACGCCGCTGGCCGTGCTGGACAAAGGCGAGCGGCCCCTGTTCGATTACTTCAAGCAGATGTTTGCGCAGGTCAC
>CAKTVK010000186.1 GCA_934623455.1 uncultured Eggerthellaceae bacterium
CATATGAGCGATGACCAGCGCTTTCAGATGCAACGGATTCTGGCAGCGTATGCCAGGGATTTCCGAGCGTATGAAACGCTTTTGCTGAGCCGCATTAAAGACAAGAAGGAGCGGGAGGCAACCGTCTTTCAGGAGCTGTCGGATCTGGCGTTGCTAAAGTGGTATCAGGGCAACGCGCAAGCTGCGGTACAATATGCACAAGAGGCCGTGGCAGAGATTGATGCTCTGCTGCTTCCCTATAGTACGCATCGGCGTCATTTCCTGCTGTGGCAAGCGGCAATGTTTGCTTTGTTGGGGCAGGTTGATCAGATGCGAGATGCGTTGGCGCAAGCCGATGAGCTGCCGTTATGTGAACGGTGCGGCAACGGAGCGTGCTGCGATAGCGTGCTGTTCAAGGCGTTGGTCGGCTTGATTCAGGGCGATGTGGTCACGTGCTGCGAGCTGGTTAAGCTTGGCCGAAAGAAATGGCCGGGCTCCCTGGGCTTTGCGTGCCTTGAGCAGGAACTCAAGCGGCAAGGGGAGCTGTAGCTGCGTCGCGTCCGCGTGAGCGGCAGCAGGTGCGCCACTGTTGGCGGTGTGCGGACCCGGGCGTGCAGCGTGCAGCGTGCAGCGGGCGTGCGGGCACAGGGTGGCGTTATGCGCAGGGCTGCTTGCCAGAGCGTAGCCGCGGCAGAGAGTGAAAGAGGAATTTAGTAGTAGGTGTCTTCGCATGTTGGTTGGCATTGATCTTGGAACAACAAACAGCCTGGTCGCGTGCTTCCGCGATGGATGTGCTCAGGTAATTCCCAATAGATTGGGCAAGCTGCTCACGCCTTCGGTGGTGGCTATCGATGAAAATGGCATGATTTTGGTGGGCGAAACGGCGCGCGCCTTCGGCATGCTGCATCCCTTGAGCGTGGCAAGCGTTTTCAAGCGCAGTATGGGCACCGACCGCACGTTCGAGCTTGACGGTATGGAGTTTTGCGCCGAAGAGCTATCCCGTTTTGTGTTGCGCTCCTTGAAAGAGGACGCCGAAGTGTATCTGGGCTGCGAAGTGGACGAAGCCATTATCAGCGTGCCCGCATACTTCAACGACTTGCAACGTAAAGCTACGAAACGTGCCGGTGAGCTGGCCGGACTCAAGGTGAGCCGCATTATCAACGAACCCACGGCGGCGGCAATCGCGCATGGCGTGGGCGGTGCGGCGGCGCGCCCGACCGAAGAAACGACGGCCGCAGGCATGGGAACCATTGCGGTTCAAGCTGCGCAAAGCGAACCGGTGGATGAGCGCTGCCTGGTGTTTGACCTGGGCGGCGGCACGTTCGACGTTTCGGTTTTGGAGTTTTTCGCGTGCATCATGGAGGTCCATGCCATTGCGGGTGACAATTTCATTGGCGGCGAAGACTTCACCGAACTTCTGGAAACCATGTTCCTGGCGCGTATTGGCATGGCGCGGCAAGTGCTTGATAATCGCGCGCAGGCGGAACTTACCAAGGCCGCTGAAGAAGCAAAGTGCCACTTCTCGGAATCCGAAACCGTTACGATGAGCTGGACTTTTGCAGAAAAGCATTATTCGGAGAACTTCACGCTTGAAGAATATGAGCAAGCATGCCAGCCGTTGCTTGAGCGTTTGCGTCGCCCTATTGAGCGCAGCTTGCGTGACGCCGACGTTCATTTGGAAGATATCGACCGCATTGTTTTGGTGGGTGGCGCCACGCGTCTTCCCGTGGTGCGTCATTTCGTGGAAAAGGTGTTTCGCCGCAAGCCCGAAACGCTTGTTGATCCCGATACCGCCGTTGCGTTGGGCGCTGCGTTGCAGTGCGGCATGAAAATGCGCGATGCAGAAATCAGCGAAGTTGTTTTGACCGATGTATGCCCGTTTACGCTGGGAACCGAGGTCGTTGCCGGTAACGGCACGTTCGAAGAAGCGGGGCATTTCCTTCCCATTATCGAGCGAAATACTGTGATTCCGGTGAGCCGTCGTCAGCGCGTGAGCACCGTGTACGACAATCAGTCGCAGGTGGTCGTGAAAATCTTGCAAGGCGAAAGCCGCATGGCTGCTAATAACTTGCTGCTTGGCGAGATTTCCGCTTCGGTTCCGGCGGGCCCGCGCGGGCAAGAAGCCATTGACGTGATTTTCACCTACGATGTGAATTCCCTGCTTGAAGTGGAGGTTTGCATTCTTTCTACGGGCGAAGTGCACAAGATGGTCGTCCAGAACGAAGAGCACAAGATTTCCGACGAAGAAGCCGCCGCGCGTTTCGAGCGCTTGTCGTATTTGAAGCAGAATCCGCGCGAAGATGAAGCGAATCGTTTGCAGTTGTTGCGCGGCGAGCGCATGTATGAAGAAGCAACGGGTCAGCGACGCGAGATGATCGATGCTGCAATGATGGAGTTTGACCGCGTACTGAACAGGCAAGACTTCTACGAAATTGAAGTTGCACGCGAACGTCTTCGCAAGTTTTTGGACACGCTGGAGTAGTTGAAGCTCGCGGTTGGGTGATTGCTGGGCGTTTCGCCTGGTGTTTTACGGTTGGGTGTTTTGTTTGACATTTTAGAATTGGGTGCTTGGGCTGGGGTGCCCGTGGTTTCCGGAAATGTCCGAAACGCCTGGAATGCCCTTGCCGCGCTTTGCCGCGCTGCACCAAACGGTGTCCTGCATCGGAAAAACACTTCCGCTCCAAATGTTGCT
>CAKTVK010000187.1 GCA_934623455.1 uncultured Eggerthellaceae bacterium
TGCGGACATGGCTCAGCTGGTAGAGCACCACCTTGCCAAGGTGGGGGTCGCGGGTTCGAACCCCGTTGTCCGCTCCACGATAATCCTGCAACCTGGAAGTAGCTTCCAGGTTGTTTTTGTATTGCAGCGTGGTTAAACGGGGTTCGAACCGATGAGGTGGAATTCCGTCAAGAAAACGTGCCGGTGGCACGTTTTCAGGAATTCGCCCGACCGAGCTTGCGAGGGAGGGGTCGGGGTTCGCGCAGCGAACGCCGGAACCCCGTTGTCCGCTCCAAACTCTCCGGCCGTTCTGACGAACGACCGTTTTCGTTTTACGCTGCAAAGCGCCTGGGCTGGCACAAAGGCCCTTGACGCTTCGCTCGCGCGACAACATCGCGTATCGGGATACGCTCGGTCGCGCGCCGGTCCTTTCTGCTCAGCCGATGCGCTTTTCGCTTTCAACAAGCAATTAAATTGTTATTGCGGCAACGCTATGCGGGGTTCGAACCGATGAGGTGGAATTCCCAAAAGAAAACCGCCGCAATCCCGGGTTGATTGGGTTGCGGCGGTGCTAAGAGCTTCTAGAAGGCTTTCTGGCGCTTAGATGCTATTAAACCTTCTCTTTACCTTCTCCTTATAATCGTCCCGTGCAAAACGAGTCTTAATTCGTCATCCTAATGCCAACGTAGATTGCCGTATCGGGCATTCCTTTAATAGAATACGCATCGTTGAACTTCACGGCGGACACGCGCCAGAAGTATGTTTCGTCGTCAATGTCGATTGTCCCGCTCTTGAAGGTGTTTCCCGACTCGTCAACGCCTTCTTTCGTCATTTCGCAATCTTCGCCATCGAACCCCTGGTTGTGAACAGCATTCAGAATCGCTTCTTCAATGGTGGTTGCTTGGAAATCGGCGTAGCGAATGCGGAAGTCTTGGTAATTTGTCAGATCCATGGTAACGCGCCATCCGCCGTTGAGCACTTTAGAGGCTGCAAGGATGTCCATAGAGCCAATGCCGTTTTTCAGGGCGACGGTGCCTTCTTCAGTGCTCACGTCATCGGGTAGCTTGAACGCGTCAAACGTGCTATCGGTTACATCGTCTACACCCAGCTGCACCAGTGTGTATTGCCCGGCAAGCTCGTTGTAGACGTCTTGTGCGTTACTCCACGTAATATAATTCTTCATATAAGGGAAATCATACGTTGCTGTGCGCGCCATGTTTTGCTCGATCTGCGTTGACTTTCTTACTTCGGAAAAGTAAATGCCATCAGCTGCTTTCATGACGAAATTGACGGCAAGTACCGCAGCAAGCACCACAACAACGCCTGCAACGATAATTGACTTTCCCCTGATGAATTGGGGTCTTAGCAGCTTTTCGGCGTTCGGATACACCACGTTTCCTTCGATATGCGTATCGTTGGTATCGGCAGGATTATGACCGCTCATCTTTTCTCCTGGTTGACTTGTCTGATTAACTTGTTTTCTGGAATTATAGCATTGCTCCCCAGGGGTGCTTTTGCTAATATGGTCGCACTGCGAGGGAGTAGTTAGCATTCCATAAATGCGATGCGTCAACAATCCTGCTTGCCAAACATCGGGCAAGCTGGCGTATCTTAATAAACGAGACTCACGGTGCCGTTGGGCGCCGTGAGTTTTTTTATGGGTGAAAACGGTTTGAAGGCCGGTTCGCGAATCAAGCGGACGGCGAAACGAACGGATAGCGAAGCGAACGAGCAGCGAAGCAGATGAAACAAACAATAGGCAAGACGTAGCCGAAACAAAAAATAGAGAGAAAAGAAAGGTAACACATGGATTTGTCGATTTTTGCAACACCCGAGGCATGGATTAGCCTGGTGACGCTCATTTTCCTGGAGATCATCTTGGGTGTGGACAACATCGTATTCATTACTATCACAACCGATCGACTCAAAGAAAGCCAGCAGCATATCGGTAGAAAGCTCGGTTTGGCGGGCGCGCTGGTCATGCGCATTGCGTTTTTGTGCTTCGCGTCATATCTGGTGCATATGACAACGGCGCTATTCACCGTTGACCTGGGCATTTATCGCCATGGATTCTCGGTGCGCGATCTTGTGCTGTTGTTGGGCGGTATCTACCTGCTGTATAAGGGTATCGAAGAGCTGACTTCCGTGGTGAAAGTGACCGACCTGCGCGAAGAGCACGATGCGAAACACAACAAAGATGCATCGAAGGGGCGCATTATCGGCCTGCCGCAGGCCATTGCCACTATTATGGTTATGGACGTTGTGTTCTCTATCGACTCGGTTATCACCGCTGTTGGTCTGGCCGATCACTTGATCATCATGATCATTGCGGTTATCACGGCTGTTCTGCTTATGATGGTGTTCATCGATGTTGTTTCCGACTTCATCAACAAGCATGTTGAGATGAAGATCCTTGCGCTGTGCTTTATTACGGTCATCGGCATTTTGCTGATTGTTGATGGCGCTGGTTTCCACACAGGCATTGAGCTTTTGGGCATGGGTCTTGAGAAGTTGCTGGTCTACTTTGCCATGGTGTTCTCGGCAATTGTTGTGTTCATTCAGCTGGCTTACAAGAAAAACTACGAGCAGTTCGTGGAGGAAACGAAGAATTGCGCTGCGTGCGATGCGGTTGATGGCGCCGATGACGTCGATGGTGCCGATAGCGTAAACGG
>CAKTVK010000188.1 GCA_934623455.1 uncultured Eggerthellaceae bacterium
CGCCTGAGCATCGGGCAGATCGTCGATGAATTCCGCCTGATACTCGTCTTCCATTTCGGAGATTGCTTCCGAAGCCTGATTCATGTCCAGGTGCTTGAACACGTTCGCACGCTGCTGCGGGTCAAGCTGCTCCAAAATGTCCGCCACGTCAGCCGGATGCAACTCATCCAAACGCTTGTGCGTCACGGAAAGCTGCACTTCGGACAAGTCGCGGTCCAAAAGGTCCATGTAATTCCAGGCGATGATCTGCTCGTCAATGGGATGCTTCATGGCTTTTGCCGCCGACACCACCGCGCGCTCAAGCAGCGGATGAAGCCCGCGCAAAATGCCGCGAACGCCCACTTCGGCGCCAAGAAGACGCAGCTGGCTACCTGATTCGGAAAGCTTCAGGTCGTTTACGCGCACAACCTTCAAGCCCTGCGTATCAACAATTTGGCGGTCCATCAAATCACGCGCCAGCAGCACTTCATCGGGCTGCAGGTAGCTGAAGCGGATATCGTGACTTTCAACGGAAAGCTTGATGCCTTCCTCGTCGAACTGGTCCACGTACTTGCGCCATGAAATCATGAACGGCACGCGGCCCGGCCCTTGAAACGCCAGGCTCGTAACGCGCGGAAAGACCTCGCCCGTTTGAATGGCCAGGTCAGAGATAACACCGATGCGCTCCCCTTCGGAGTCAACCACCGGCTTTCCTTTAATTTGAGAGAGATAAAGCATTGAGCTTCCCCTTTACTTGGCACGACACGGCACACCACAACGAAGCGCGCCGCCAGACGCGATTTCGCTTATATGCATAGACGTGACACAGCCGACGTTCTTCGGCTGCCAAAAGAAGGAAGCCGAAGGATTACATACTGTGAGGTTTCTGTTTTCGAACCTTCAAGTACGTTCCTTTCCTTTTTCCTGTAAAGATGAATGCACGTCGCTTTGACCAGGTATGTTGCTGGTCAACTCGCACGCGATTGCCATTCGCATTGCGCTACCGGCGCCAACCGCTCGCGCATTAAAAAAGCGAGCAAAATCATGGACATACATCAGCCCATAAATTTTACTCGCTTGATACTACTAGTGCAAGAAGGAATCGGCGAAGCGCACGTCAAAGCCACAAAACGCCACTTGTGACTGCGTGGCGCCGCTTACAGTGGCGTGGGCGCTCGTACCGTCTGCATCACCCTCCGGCGCCGCCGGCGCTCGCCGCTGCGCTCCTGCTATCCCAGAGAGCTTCCCGTCACCGAGCCCGAAGTGGTCTGCAACGTGCTAGGATCGCCGCCGGCTTCCACAATCTTCATCATTTCAGCCAGACCTTGAGTGTCGCAAATAACGTAGGAAACACCGTCGATGTACGCCGTGGTAGAAGGCACCATCGCGGAATACATGGTAAAGCCGTCCTTGAACGACATGGCCAAACCCAGGATGTCCATAAGCGACATATCAGTATCAACGCACTTCGCGCCAGAACGGATGGCTTGCTGCATAGCGGCCGGATCAAGCGCGAGCACCTTGTCCACCACTGCCTTAATCAAAAGGCGCTGGTTCGAAGTACGCGTGAAGTCGCCATCGGCATAAGCACGGCTGCGGGCAAAACCCAACGCATCCCAACCGCTCAGCGTCTGATAACCCGGCTGAATTTCAACCCAGGCATCGGCGTCGTTGATGTAGTACGGAACATCAACTTCCACGCCGCCAATAGAATCAACCAGGTCCATTACACCATCGAAGCCGATTTCCACGTAGTGCGAAATCTCAACGCCACACAGCTTGGAAGCCTCACGAATTGCTCCCGCAACTCCGCCGTACGAACGCGCCGCGTTGAACTTCTGCGTTCCATACCCGCTGAGCTCGATCTTCGTGTCACGCGGAATGGACACCATGGTCACCACTTTATTCACCGGGTCAACACGCGTCAAAATGTTCGTGTCGGATCGAGAACCCGTGAAGTCATCGGCATCACGCGAGTCCGAACCTAACAGCAGCACGTAAAATACCTCGTTGAAGCTGTTGCCCTTTGCAAGCGCTTCTTGGATTTCCATCTCTTCTTCCGAAGTATGGTTACCGCCCAAGTCACTGTTGACTTCGTTGAAAAACACGAAGGCGTAAGCGCCCACGCCAAGAAGGGCAACCACGAACACGGAAAGAATAGCCAGGGCAACTTTTTTGCCGCGCGTACCTTTTTTCGCACGCTTGTGGGAGTAGTTCTGCGTGTTGTCGCGGGAATACGACTCCAGGATTTCCTCTTTTTTACGCGCGTACACTTCCGAATTGCGCGAATAACGACTCATGGGATCGTCGGTATGGGCGGAAAGCTGGCTGCCAAGATAATCGGCCTCCTGCTCTCTGCGTTTTCTTCCAAACGCCATGCAAGCTCCTTAACGCCCCTATCAGGGGAAAGTCTATTAATATTTGAAATATCGGTTTTATTGCTGATTCAACCAAGTTTTACATTTTATCAGCGCTTGCTTGTAATGGATAAAACTCAACGTCATTCACATATTTTTGCTCTTTTTCGCCCTAAGAAGCAATGCGAAGACGGCGTGGAAACGCTACGATTCCGTCACGGAAAAGGAACT
>CAKTVK010000189.1 GCA_934623455.1 uncultured Eggerthellaceae bacterium
TCAAGCGGCTTTACCGCCAACGGATAAGCGCTTTCGGGAAGGCATTGCGCTTCCTGGTAGGAATAGCGGCGCGCCGTGGAAATGCCATGTTCCTGGCACAGCGCCTTGAACTGGCCCTTGTCGCGCAACGCATCGAACTGCTCGGGAGTGCAATAACACGGGTATCCCATTTTTTGGGCAACGCGCGCCATTTTATCCAGGTTGAACTCATGCACGCCCGAAAGCACGCTATCGATTCCCTGCTCACGGCAACGTTCGCACAAATCCTCTACGTCTGCCGTGCTTGCATCCCACGATTCATCGGCAAGGCGTTTCGCAGGCGATGCCTCGGGCGCAAGATAATCGGCAACCACCACGTAATCGCCCTGAGCCTTCGCGTATTTCACCAGTTCGCACGAGCCAATTGGCTTTCCGCCCAAAACAAGCAGCTTATGCGACATTCTTCCACCCCATCACGTAATCTCTTCGCGTCCTGTTTAGCAACTGCTCGGATTCGCACCAAAAGCGCATTGCCGGCGCGCGATGCGCACTCAGCTCCACTCCGCGCGCGGCCGTGCGCGAACCTCGCCCGAACCTTCGCCCGTGACTTCGCGCTACTCTTTTGGCAGGTCACGCACCCAATCAAGGTACTCCTGCGGAATTTGGGCGTCGTTGATGGCCGTGCCGTTCCAATCGTAGCCCATGAAACTTCCGCGACGCGCCACCGCGCGAGCAGCCGCACTTTTCCGATCAAGCGCAAAACGCACCAAGTTGACAAACATCTTGCAATCCGTTGAAAACGATACATGCTCAACATACCATATATCGTTCTCAAGCTGGTCGTTCCAAGTCCATACGGCTTCTCCCAGCTGGCGCGGCGGACACTCAAGACCAGGGCGCACTGCCAACCGACCCCGATGCCGCGTGCTGTAGCGCTCCAGATATACACCGGGAAGCGGCCGCGGACCAATCAAGCTCATGTCGCCCTTCAGAATGCTCCAGAAATTCAGCAGCTCGTCCAACGAAGTTTTGCGGACGAATTTTCCCCACTTCGTGACGCGCATTTCAACGGGCAGCGGCTCTCCTTTTTCGTCCACATCGTTTCTCATGTTGCGGAACTTCACGATGGTGAACGGTTTGCCATCGCGTCCAATGCGCTCTTGCTTGAAGAACAGCGGACGACCCACATCGAAGAACGTCACCATGCCGATTATCAGATTAATAGGCAACGTGACAACAAGAATGACCAGGGAAAACACGATGTCCAGGAAGCGCTTCACGAAACGCACGTACCCATTGCGCGCCGGATTGCAAGGCTGCTGAATGGCATCAATCGACTCAAGCCTGTCAGCGGCCAACTTGCGCCCAATGAGCCGTATCTGCTCGCTCGTCAGGTCCTTTTGATAGGTGCTCAATCTACTCTCTTCCTTGTACTTGAAACGTAAACGCCCACGTCGCAGCTGCCACGACCCGCGAACAACGCCGCTCGATTACGCGTTGTCGCGCTTACCGGAAAGCCCGCCACCGCGCACATCCATCACCAGCGCGCAAATCCGGTCCACGTCTTCCCGCGTTAAATCCGCATAGAGCGGCAACGTCAAAATATTGTCGCCTACATATTTTGCCACCGGCGTGAGCGAGGAATCATACCTGTCCCGATACGACTCAAGGTCGCTGATGATGGGGTAGAAATACTTGCGCGCGAACACGCCGTTTTCCTTAAGGTGCGCGAAAACGTCATCACGCGTTGCGCCGAATTCGCTGGGGTCGAAAAGCACGGGAAGATACGCATAATTAGAGGTCACGCCTTTTTTCGGACGACACACCTGAATGCCAGGAACCCGCTCAAGCGTATCCCAATATCGCTCGCTTGCAACTTTGCGCTTTTCTATTTCGCCTGGCAGATGTCGTAAATTGCACAAGCCCATAGCGGCAGCGAACTCGTTCATCTTAAGATTTCCGCCGATATGCGCCGCAGATTCCTGGCCGGTAAGCCCGTAATTGCGCCACTGTCCCAAACGCGTTGAAAGCTGATCGCTGGCATGCGTGACCAGTCCACCTTCAATGGTGTTGAAGACCTTCGTCGCATGCATGCTAAACATAGAGGCATCGCCGAAATTCGCCACGCTTACCCCGTTGACGCGCACACCAAACGCGTGGGCGGCATCGTAGACAACACGCAAATTGTGCTTTTCGGCAAGCGTCGCTATCGCTTCAACGTCGCACACGTTCCCATACACGTGAACAGGCACAATAGCACATGTTCGCGGCGTGATAAGCGCTTCGATTTTCACGGGATCCAGCGTGAAATCATCGGGCTTGATATCGCAGAAAACCGGCGTTAGGCCTTTCCTTACAATCGCATTCGTGGTGCTCAGGAATGTAAACGGCGTGGTAATAACCTCGTTGCGACCGTCTTTTCCCAGTTCAAGCGCCTCTAACGTGCATTCCAGTGCATTGTGGCCATTCACGAAAAGATCGGCATGCGGCACTTCCAAATACGCCGCAAGCTGGTCTTTAAGCTGCTC
>CAKTVK010000190.1 GCA_934623455.1 uncultured Eggerthellaceae bacterium
TTGTTTGTGCCAAGAGGGTTACGGAATGGCAACCAGGGGAAGTTTTGTCTTTCCCCGTCAAACAGGCAGCGTATAATGCTGTCAGTAAGCGATAAACCTTACGGATCCCCTTTTCGATCAAGGAGGCCAGCTATGGTTAAGAAACTCGGAGTTTTCCTTGCAGGTGGCGCAGTGGGCGCTGCTATTGCATATTTCACCTGCCCTCGTTCGGGCTTTGAGAACAGGAATTTGGCTAAGGATGCCGTTTCTGCCGTGCTCGAAACCGCTGGCACCACTGATGTTGCCAACCAGGCAACTCAGGCTGCTCAGAACGTTGCTGCTCAGGGTCAGGAATTTGTGAAGCAAGCGGCTGAGAAGACGCATGAATTCTACGCCACGGCCAGCACTAAGGTGCAGGAAGTTGCATCGGGCGTGGGTACGGGCGTTGCCACTGCTGCCGATAACGATGAACTGCGCAAGAAGATAGAAGCTGCTCGTCAGCGCATTGCTGCTCAGGTCGTAAAGAACGCCGAAGAGGCACAGCTTGTCGATGTTGAGCCTGCGCCGGTTGAAGCGGTTGTCGAAGAAGCTCCTGCCGCAGCAGCTGCCGAAGCGGTTGCTGAACCTGCTGCTAAGACCGAAGAGTAACACGCGGACGCACCGTTTGCGTTGCGTGTGGCTGGTGCAAAAGAAACGCGGTTCGTGATTCGCGGAACGCGCCGTGTGGATGCATGGGCGGTAAAGCTGGGGTGCAAATGGCCCGAGCGGCTCGATCGGCCCAGACAACAGCTTCTTCTCTTGGAATCAGCATATGTTATTGATTGGTTCTTGCCCCACGGCAAGCTCTTTGCGCGGATGATCACGAAGCGCTTTTGGGCGAATCGTGGGGCATTTTGCCTGATAAGGCGTGTGTAATGTTCGGCGGCTAACCTTTCCGGGTGGTTTCGATATGGCGCGAAATTTGATTACGACAAAACAACTTGTTGGAACAAAGGTGCTGGGCGGCAAAGATGGCACGCAGCGCATTGGCAAAGTGCATTGCTGCGTTTTTCATCCTACCGAGAAGCGCGTTATTGGCTTTTTGGTAAAGCGCCCCGACTTACTGCTTATGTTCCATCGCGCGGATTCTTTCGTGACGCTTGACGGTTTCACCTGGAACGATGATGGCGTTATCGAGCTCAACGACGAGAAGGGCACGTCGGGCGAATCCGCCTGCAAGCGCCTCGGCATCGATTGGGAAGAGTGCGTGCTGTGGGTTGGCCTTGTCATGTGCACAAAGGACGGCCAGGCCCTGGGCTACGTGGGCTCGGTTGAGTTTGACCAGGAAACAGGCGAAGTGACGCGTGTGTTTGTTGATGAGGGCTCTACGGCGGGTGCGCTTTTGGGCACGCGCGAGCTGCCGGCGAACATGGTGCTGGGATTCAAACGCGGCATTGGCAGCCCGCTTTCTGCGTACGAGAAGCATCGCGCGCAAGAAGACGTGAATGCGCCTACGCGTCACGAAATGGCGCTGGCGGAAGAGCTTTCGGAGTTTGGCGCGTTGTTGGTAACCAATGATGCGATGGACATCCAAGCAACGGGCGGCTTGGCTGAAAAGGCTGGTCAGGCGACCGCTGTTGCGGGTGCGAAAGTGAAAGATGCGGTTGATAGCGTTTCGGATTCGGTGAAGAATGCGGCCGAAAGCGCGAAGCCTACCGTGCAAAAGGCCACGAAAGCAGCAGGTCAAGCGGTGAACAAGGGCGCGTATGCAACGGGTCGTCAGATTGGGCGCGCTAAGGGGATGTTCAGCGCGTTCAAAGAAGAGTTCGATAAGGCGCGCAAGTAAGTAAGCGAGCGAGATGCATGCGGATGCGATCGAAGTGCGTGCAGGCGCAGCTTGCATTGTGCGTGGAGCGTTTGGCGCGCGGCATGAAGCGAAATTGACAAGGAGAGAGCGTAAATCATGACGAATGGGAGCCATAAGGCATCAGCTTTTGCTGCAGACGAGGTTGCTGCGGCCGAGGCGAACCTGAAAGCTGCTCAGGAGCGTCTGATTGCTGCCCGTCAGCGTTTCATGCAAAGCTCAGGGTGTTATCCGGATTGTTCTTCGGATGGCGAAACTTCCACGGATACATCAATGAACTGCGATGATGCGTATTTTGCTGCATCGGGGGACTATCCTGAGGGCGCGCAATGTTCCGATACGCATGCGCCGTTTTCTGGGGCTGGTTCGCAGTTTCCCGATGAGGCGCGCTCGTCGTCGCGTGCCCAAAGTTTCGTGCCTTCAAAGGATCACATTGCGGCGGGAATTTTAGCAATTTTTTTCGGGCTGTTCGGCATCCATAAGTTTTATATGGGATACACCAACGAAGGCTTCATCATGCTGGGCGTGACCATTGTGGGGTCGTTGGCAACATTCGGCGCAATCGCGCTTGTTGTGCAGCTGCTGGCGGTAGTCGAGGGGTTAATTTATCTGATCAAGACCCAAAAC
>CAKTVK010000191.1 GCA_934623455.1 uncultured Eggerthellaceae bacterium
TTCAAGCCACGGTGGATCGCTGTGAAAAAGCAGCTCGTCCAGAGTTCGCTCTTTTCTCGCATCCCACTGCAGAGCGCTTGCAGGCCGGCGTAAATGGGCTTTTCGGTTTATGGTGCGTGCCAGTCGCTCCAGCTCAAGACCGCTTCTTATGGACTTATCGGTGAATCGAACCACTTCGTATCCCGCTTCAAGGAGCAGGTGGTCGCGCTGCTTATCAACGCTGTGGTTGTCGGCTATTCCGTGTTGAAGACCGTCGTATTCAACCACGAGTCTTGCATAGCGCCACACGACGTCGCCGTGCAGGGTGATTTTCTGACCAGCGCATATTTTGCTGAGCAAGTTGACCTCAATACCATGGTTAAGATTTGGCGCCGGCATGCCGAACCCGCCCAAGCGCGGCGGGAGCGTCATTATTGTTGCAAGAACAGATTCCCGTGCCGATGCCGAGCCGTTCAAAAGATACCTGCAAGCTTGTCTTGCGGTTTTGATTCCGGCTGCTCCTTCCGATTTGTCCAGATAAGCCTCGATTTTTTGTACGGTAGAAAGAGGGTTTCTTTTATATCGAGCGGGAGTTGCGCCCGAATAGTCGCTTGCCATGCTTGCATGCTGAAACCCGTTCGCGATTCCTGCGTCTCCGATTTCGTTTGCATGCCAGGAGACGTAGATGCTTTCTGTTCTTGCGTACGTTCCGCATAGCTCCATCCCGTAAAGGACAAGGGCGTTGAAAGGCAGAATGGTTGCTGCATTTAGAAAGCAAAGTTCGGGGCTGGCTACAAAGACATCGGGGCGTATGCGGCGAAACGACCAATCGGGGTAGGGGATGCTTCGATAATGGATTGCAGCGTTGTGGATGGGATGCTGATTCGTAGTGTTGGATACGGTCACGTGCAAAGGCTCGTGCTCATCGAGCCCGATAATCAATGAGCGCGCATCTTTAAGCGCTATGGCGCTTTGCGTATCTGCATCGGCTGGTTTGGCTCGTGATTCGTGTGTCTCATATAAGTCCCGATGGATCCAGTACTTGCAGGCCGATTGGTGGGTGATGAAGGTGCGCGGTGCTGTCATGGCGGTCCCCTTGCGAATGTGTGGATAAACTTGAAGTGCTTTGCTTATCATGCGCTGCGCTGTTGACAAGAAACCAGCAAAAGGAGCGAGTTCGCTATCAAAAAGCTATCAAAAAGAGCTTATTGGTTGACAAAATGCTATCAAGGAGTGCAAAAGCGGCTGGAGTAGGAAGTGCTTGTTGGAAAACGACCCTCGAATTCAGGCAAATCGACGATATTCGGTGGTCGAAGTCTGTATTTCGGGGGTGTTTTTGGCGAATCTGTTCCAACCTGGAAAGAGTCTTCAGTAAAAGCCCAGGTCAGCTCTGTTTCTGCTCGATGTAGTTTATGGCGCTTGATTCCCGAACCACCGATTATCGTGCATTTGCCCGAATTTACCCCCGGTTTTCCAACAAGCAGGCCGCGAGAGGGCCGCAAGAGGAGTTACGGAGAGGGCCGCAAGAGCGTCGCGAGAGGAGTTACGGAGCGGGCCGCAAGAGGGCCGCAAGAGGGGCTACGAAAAGGGCCGCGTGCGGGTCGCAAAAGAGAAGGCGTGGTGACCTCAATAGACCACCACGCCTTTTAATCGAATTGGAAAACGTCTGCATTTCGCAAAATTGCCTGGTACGAGCGGGCGTGCTCGCCCGCGGCGCAGGCACGCCCCCCGGCAGCGCCCAGCCTCTATGCACCAGCTTTCGCGCCAGCACTTTGCGCAAGCATGGTTTCGGCCGTTGCCAGCGCATTCATAACGTTGCGGCGCGAGAGTGTGCCGACCAATTTCCCCTGATGGAGCACGGGTACTTTCTTGATGCGCTTTTCGGAGAGCAGCTTGAATGCAACCTCGGCATCGTCGAGTGCTTCAATGGAAATGACGCGCTTTGTGGCAAGACGCATGACGTTGAGGTCAAGCAGGCTGCCCAGGCGCGTCCAAAAGTCCTGGTTCTCGATAAGCGCAAAGTAATTTGTGCCGTCGGAAAAATTTCCCGTCTGGTTGGAAAGATACCCCATGATGTCGCCGTCGGAAATGAATCCGACCACGCCGCCAGTGCTATCTACCACGGGAACGCCGCTGGTCTCGGTAGCGCGCATGGCGTCAATCGCCTGGCGCACGGTTGCATCCTGCGACACCACGTTGGGCCGGGGATTCATGACGTCGGACACCAAAAATGGACGATCGATGCCCGCAATGCCTTCAAGAGAAGGGAAGGCCACGAAGGGACCAGCCGCCGCGCCGGTTTGCGAATCCGCACCAGCGGCGCTGCCGGCAGCGGCCCCTGCGGCGGCTTTCTTGCCGCCCTTCTCATGCACGAAGATCAAAATGCCCAGCACAACGATAATAAGCAGCACGCACATGCCACAAAACGCCGCGTGCACGCC
>CAKTVK010000192.1 GCA_934623455.1 uncultured Eggerthellaceae bacterium
TACTTCAGGCCCAGCAGCAGAAGCAACGCGCCCAGGCCAATCACGCCCAGCACAACGCCGAACTCAAGCGGCGTGGGACCGTAAACCAGGCCATCGTAGACGCCCGCCCATCCGTTTGCGCTGTTCATAGCAGTCAGCGCCGTCACCGGGCTTGCGAAATCCAGGTTATGCAGCTGGAAGCCGCCGTCCAACAGCTGGAAGCGCTTGCAGAAAATGGCAACAATCGCCAGCGCCGATGCGCCAACCAACAGGCCGTTCTTGCGCGCGGTGGGCACGAAACACACCACAGCGGCAACAACCGTGCAAATGATTTCTGCCCAGAAGAACGGAGCCAACGGGCCGCTAACCAGCATGGATACAACCTCGGCACCAGAACCACCGGGGAAGCCCGCCGTCAGCAAGTCGCAACCAAAGAAGTACAAGTCAACCATGCAAAAGGCGCCCAGCATCTTCGCCAGCTTCACAATATAGCGCTGGTCCAGGTCCATGTAGCCCACCTTGCGCAGCGCAATGACCACAATCATAACCAACGCGGTGCCGCATACCAGGGCAGACGAAACAAACCACGGCGCCAGAAGCGCGGTGTGCCAGAACTCATGCGATGCCTGCAGGCCAAAGATCCATGCGGTAACGGAGTGCACCAACACGGCAACAACCAAGGCAATCACGCTGATCACGCGCAGAGTGGTGGACTTGACCAGGCCCTTCTCTTCGCGCAGCGTGGCCCACAGGTACACGCAGGACAGAATCAGATACGTGGCCAGCACAATGATGTCCCACATCAGCGGCGAGGTCAGATTCGAATACAGGAACAGCTCCCAAATGCGCAGGGGCTGGCCCAGGTCAACCACAACAAAGCCAATAGCCATCACGGTCGCGCAAATGGACGTCCACACGGCAACCTTCGAAATGCCGCCGAAGCCTTCCATGCCAAAAGCGCGCGGAATGGAGCTAATGATCAGGCCGCCCGCAGACAAACCAACCAGGAACATGAACATGGTAATGTACAGGCCCCACGAGTCAAGATTGCGCATGCCGGTGTTCACCATGCCGCTGACCAGCTGAAACACCCACAAACCAATGCCAAGAACGGTAATAACGGCCGCCACGGCAATAGCGATGTTCATCGTTTTACCCCCGAATTGAGCGGTCGGGGACTTCTTAGTCTCTTCAGACATTTTTCTATCTCCTTTCCGCTTACACCAGGTAGTAAACGTTCGGCTGCGTGCCGCGCTCGGTCAGAAGCTGCTCGTACGGACGGCTTGCAATGAGCTGGGAAATCTCGGAATTCGGATCGTCCAGATCGCCCCAATGACGAGCACGCGCCGGGCACAGGTCCATGCAGGCGGGCGTTTCGCCCTTGCTGGTGCGCTGATAGCAGAACGTGCACTTCTCCACCGTGTGCTTCTGATGCTTCGGAGCATCGGCGTCGCCAATTGCGAATCCCATCTGGTTCTTCGGCTCCTGCCAGTTGAAGGAACGCACGCCCGTGTAGGGGCAAGCTGCCATGCACATGCGGCAACCAATGCAGCGGTCGTAGTCTTGGCGCACAATGCCCGTCTCGGGATCTTTGTACGTTGCGCCCACGGGACACGCCTTCACGCAGGCGGGGTTTTCGCAATGCTGGCAGCCCACCGTGTAGTAGCGCATGCTCAAGTTGGGGAAGGTGCCGGCGGGCGTATCAACTTCATCGCCGCCCTTGGTCAGCGCGCGCGTCCAGAAAATGTCGTCGGGCACATTATTTGCCATTTTGCAGGCAGTCGTGCAAGCGTTGCAGCCTACGCAGCGCTTGGTGTCAATCGCCATACCATAGCGAGCCATTATTTACCCCCTTTGTACTTCTCGACCTCGCACAGGAAGTCGTAGAAAGCGCTGTTGTCGCAGAAATCGTTCATGTAGATGTTCGTCAGATCCTGAGCGTGACCCTCAATGAACTGCTCTTCCTGGAAGCCATGGGGAATAGAGATAACACCTGGCTTGATTCCTTCGGTGACCAGGGCTTTCAGCACAACGTAACCGTGATCGTTGTAAGCGCGCACCACGTCGCCCTGCTTAATGCCACGTGCGGCGGCGTCGCTGGCGTTGATCTTGATCTGAGGCTCGGGCTCAAGCTCGCGCATCATGGGGTTGTAAGCAAGCTGAGAATGAACGTGGTACTTGTGATGCTGGCTGCATCCCATCAGGGGATACTTCTCGCGCATCGGGTTCTCCCAGTAAGCTTCGTGTGCCGGTTCATAGTAGGGGCGCTTCTCGTAGTCGGCGATTTTCTGGCCAACGTAGCCGCGCGGCACGGGCTTTTCCAGGTAGAACTTCACGCGTGCCGTTTCCGCAGAACCCGTTGCGGCAACGGGAGCCGTAGAGGTGTACAGCGGCGTGCGCACCATGGAATCTTTCTGGAAGCGGTCGTAGTT
>CAKTVK010000193.1 GCA_934623455.1 uncultured Eggerthellaceae bacterium
GCAAACGAAACGCGCGTTCTACCTGCACGTTTATTGGGAACAAAGCGCGGCACGGGCGGTGCGGCGGAAGTCTTTCTGCTAAAGGAAGCCGCTGCGCCCGAAAACGACGATGCCTCCAGCGTAGCCTCTGGTCGCAGCTCGTCGTGCGCGCCTGCCGCCGATTGCACGAGCAGCACGCCCGCGGGCGAACCTGCGTCCTCGAACGCTTCTGCGTATTGGGAAGTGCTCGTAAAGCCTGGTCGCAGGCTTAAAGCAGGTGCTGTTGTGGACTTTTGCGATCAGGATGGCAACGTGGCGCTTTCCGCCGAGATCATCGACTTTGTAGACCACGAGGGCGAAGACAACAAGGGCCAGCGCCTGGCGCGCCTGACCACCACGCACCCGTCGCTGGACGAAGCACTTCATGCCGTGGGCAAAACGCCGTTGCCGCCCTACATCAAAGATTACACGGGCGACATGGAAATGTACCAGACCGTGTTCTCCAAGCGCGAAGGCTCGGCCGCAGCGCCCACCGCAGGCTTGCACTTCACGCCGCAACTCATCGAGGAAATCAAGGCCATGGGCGTGAAGTGGATGACCGTTGAACTGGAAGTGGGCCTGGGCACCTTCCGCATTGTGGATGAGGAAAACGCCGAAGACCACCACATTCACACGGAGTATTACACCGTGCCCGAAGCTGTGGTGAAAGCTGTGGAGGAAACGAAAGCCGCAGGTGGACGCGTTATTGCCGTTGGCACCACCAGCGTGCGCAGCCTTGAGAGCGCGTGGGATACGCAAGCGGGCAAGCTGTTGCCACGCAACCGCGAGGCCACCAGCCTCTACATTCTGCCCGGCTACCACTTCAACGTGGTGGATTGCATGGTCACGAACTTCCATGTGCCGAAATCCACGTTGATGATGCTTGTTTCCGCGTTCTCTACCAGGGAAAACATCATGAACGCTTACCAGCACGCCATTGATGAGAGCTACCGCATGCTCTCTTTCGGCGATGCGATGTTCATGCATTAAGCGCCGCGCTGCAAAAGCAATGGAGCGCCGCAGCGAAGGGTTGAACCGAACTGCTGAGCCCAAAGGCGGGGGAAGGACAAGGTTGAGCGGAATTGTCGAGCTCTGGATAAGCGCATTGACTCCCAGTTAGGAAGAAGCATTATCCAAGCGAGACCATGAAGCGAACGCCTTGTCCTTCCCCCGCCGCTGAAGACGCCGCGAGCATAAGAACGGCGGAAGGAGCGGGGCATCAACCCCTTCCCCTTCCGCCGCCTGAAAATCAGATCTGCGAAAACTGGAATGCAGCAGGCAACCGCTAGATGGTAAACATCGCGTCAAACACGTCTTGGCGCTGCAAAATTGCCTGAACGCCCAGTTCGGTGGCAACCGCTTCCACTTTCTCTTGCACTTCGTTGAACGTTGCCACGGTCTCGTTCACGGTAACCATCATGGTCATGGTGAAAATGCCGTCCAAGATGGTTTGGCTAATGTCATCGATATTCACGCCGCACGTTGCCAACGCAGAAGCAATGCCAGCAACAATTCCGCTGCGGTCTTTTCCCAGTACGGTCAAAACGCATTTCATACTTGGCCTCCTTCGAGTTCATTGAAAGCAGTTTACCAGTTACCCGCGATTAGCGGCCTGCGAAAATGAGCGACAGGGCCTCTTCGCGCGTTTTTGCGCTGGTACGGAACGAGCCGCGCACCGCGCTGGTGGTGGTTTTCGAGCCGGGCTTCTTCACGCCGCGCATGGTCATGCACATGTGCTCGGCCTCAATGACCACAATCACGCCACGCGGATTAAGCTGCTCAACCAGCGTATCAGCCACCTGCGAGGTAAGACGCTCTTGCACCTGCGGGCGCTTCGCAAACACTTCCAACAAGCGCGCGAGCTTGGACAGGCCGCACACTTTGCCGTTCTCGTTGGGAATGTACGCAATGTGCGCCACGCCGAAAAACGGCACCAGATGATGCTCGCACATAGAGTAGAACGGAATATCCTTTACCACGACCATTTCCTGATGACCTTCGTCAAACAGCGTTTTGAAATGCGTCGCAGGGTCTTGCGTCAAGCCGGCAAACACTTCTTCATACATACGAGCAACGCGCGCAGGTGTCTCGCGCAGGCCTTCGCGATCGGGGTCTTCTCCCACGCCTTCCAAAATCAGACGAACGCCTTGTTCGATTTTCTGTGCATCCACGGTATTTTCCCTTCTAGGCAAAGCTGATGTCCACGCCCACGGGGCAGTGGTCAGATCCAGTGACTTCATTATATATGGAAGCGGCCGAAACAGCATTTTTTAACTGCTGGCTGGCCAAAAAGTAGTCAATACGCCACCCGGCGTTACGCTCGCGGGCGCGGAAACGGTAGCTCCACCATGAATAGCAGTCGGGTTCGTTGCCATGAATCAAGCGGAACGT
>CAKTVK010000194.1 GCA_934623455.1 uncultured Eggerthellaceae bacterium
AAATGAAACAGCGCAGCGGTTACAACAACATGCTTCTTCGACTTCAAAATAGAAGCAACCAAACTCTCCATGCGCTCCGGCACATAAACAGAAGGCGCTGGCTGAAAAGGAGTTCCCGTTATTTCTACTTCTGTTGTTCGATAGGCACCTCGTGCCGCAGGATCTTGAGACTCGGCGTACACAAGCTCATGCGCATGCTTTATAAGACGTTCGCTAAAGTCGGCTCCCTCTTCTATTGCTTCGATCAAAAACCGCAGGGCGGCAAAGCCTCCCTCGGCCTGGCGAATGTCGTCACGCGGCGCATTTACGGAAACGCCCTGGTAAACAAGGGCTGTATCGCCTAATGACAGCGTGCTTCCCTCGATGTTGTTGGAATTGTAGGTTGACTCAACAGCCCAACCTTCCACTATACGGGTGTATGCATCGGGCTTTTGTTTTTTCGCCACAGTAATCTTTTCCTGCAATGCATCAATATCTGCAAGAACAGGGTCAAGATCCCGTATCTGTTCAAAGCCCATATGCTACCAACTCTCGTATCTAAACATCCCTACAACATGGAGAGAATACCATCAGCCGAGCACGATTTTTCGACAATCTTCTTTTGCGCAAAAGCGATTAGAGAAGCACGCATCAGAATAAAATAGCCAAACCGGCTTCACACAAATACGCCCGCTCCGCACAGCGCCCGCAGCGAAACGCGCGGAAGCAGGCCGCTACTCGTAGAGTTTTTCAGCAGCTTCGGTGAACTGCTTTGCGGCACGGTACCAAATGTAGAGCCACTCGCCCACGGGGTTGCCCATGGCTCCCTTATACATGGCCCACACGTACCAGTACCATCCCACCACACCCACGGCGGCAAGGCAGTGGCGCTGCTCCTGCTCCGTAGCAGGGCGCCCGAAGTACAACGGCAGAATGTCCAGCGTTTCTTCAATGCTGTACCCCGACCCTTGCGCCACAAAATTGCCCAGGTCGCAAGCGGGGTCTCCCATTGCAGCGTACTCCCAGTCAATCAGGCGCATCTCGTTGCCACGCACCAAAAAGTTCGGACCGTAAAAATCGTTGTGGCACAGCACCGGCTCGCCTGCGTCTTCGCGCATCTTTGCGGCAACAGCACCCACACGCGCGGCAAGCGACTCGAAATCGCGCGGCAGCGGATAACTCATATCCCGCAGAATCTTCGCAATAGCGGCGCCTTCCTGATAAAAATCAAAGGAATAGGGGCTCACCTTGCCCGACGTATGCAGTTGTCGCGCCATTTGCAAAGCGCGTTTCACCTGTTCACGGTTACCATAATCAAGCTCAGAGCAACCTTCAATGTAACGAGAGATTTTCCAACCCTCTTCCGGCTGTTCGTATACGAACGTATCATCAAGGCCCAAGTCCTTCGCAACTTGCAAAGCAAAGGCCTCCGCCTTGCGGTTCACAATCTCCTCGGTGCCCTTGCCCGGATGGCGATAAATGTACTTTTGACCCTTCACGGAGAAGAGCGTGGACAAGTTCGTAAGACCCGCTTTCACGGGCGTCACATCGGTTATGTCCTCGCGCGTGCAATCAAGCGTTTTGCAAATGTTGTCCAGAATGCGACTATCCACGTTAATGAAGAAATCGCGGTCAAACGCCACCAGGTCCGCTACGGTATCGAATTCGTAAATCACGTCATCGGGGAATTGCTTCTCATATATCTCCAGTTCAGAGATATGATCGGATAAAATATCATCCCATAGCTTATCGCGCGTGGAAGAAATATCGTACTCGGCTTCAATAATGTCCATCAATCGCCGCGAAAGCACCGCATCAAGATACGCAGGACCGGCATAGTAACGCACGGCACCCGATGCATCTTCGCGCGCAACTTTGAGCACCCGGCCCGCCTTATCGCAAGACACCACGTATTTTCTTTCCACATTCGCGCCGAGTACCGTGGAAAGATACGGACGATACACATAGGGCGCGAAAACGTTTTCGGTGTAATACTCGTCTGAGCAGCACACATACGTGTTGCCCAGGTATGTGCGCGCGCTGAAAAGCGATGCGTAATTGCCGCGCTCGGCATATTGCGGGTTCACAACAATGCGAACACCGAATTCGTCCTCCAAGTAGAAGAATTCTTCTTTCATGTAGCCCACAACAACAGTGATATCATTCACGCCCGCTTGACGCAGCTGGCGAATCAAACGCTCAATCAAGACCTCGCCACGTACTTCAAACATAGCCTTGGGACGTTCGAAGGAAAGCGGCGCCAAACGGCTTGCCGTTCCCGCAGCAAGGATAACCGCGCTTTCCACACGATATGGCTCAAGCGCCCGAATGCCCTGCTCGGTAACGCATCCTGCCTGGTCAAGGAAGCCTTTTTCACGTAAATCTTTTAGCGCTTTATTCGTTGA
>CAKTVK010000195.1 GCA_934623455.1 uncultured Eggerthellaceae bacterium
CGTTTGAGCAGCATTTCGATCGCGGGTACTCGCCGACTTCGAGCGGGCGTTTGGGCTCTTGGAAGCCGACGTTGCCTCAAACGGGAGATGCAATGTTGCCATTTGGGTTTTTGGCACTTGCTGGTGCGTTGACATGCGCTGCTGCGGGCGTGTATATTTTCGCAAGGAATCGACGCATGCGTGTTCAGCTTGCAAGGAAGGGGTCTGCTGTGGGTAAATCGGCTGGTAAGATGATGGGGATTATCGTGACGCTGCTTTTAGTCGCGCTTCCCCTGGCAGGGTGCGCGTGCAGCCGGCAGGAAGCTGACCCCGCCGCATCGCAGGCATCTTCGGCGGCTTCGGCAAGCGCGGGCGCGTCTTCCGCTTCGGCTTCTTCCGATGCCGCGGCTAGCGCTTCTTCCGATGACGTTGACGCTGAAGAGGGTTCCGGCGAATCTATTGAAGAGGCTCCCTCATCGGGGGATTCTTCCGCATCGAACCAGGTTGGAGGCTTGGATTCCTCTTGGGCTGAAGTTCCTTCTGCACCTTCGGGCGGCTCTTCGGGCGGTGATTCTGGCTCGGGGGCTTCTGAGCCGCAGCCCGCTGCGCACGAGCATTCCTGGGAATGGGTTCCGCAGTGGGTGGACGTTGTGCACCGCGAGGCGTACGACGAACCGGTATACCGCTGGGCGACGTGGTGCTATAAGTGCAATGTTGAAGTCAGCGATTCGCATGGTGAGGATATGTTCTTGCAGGGTGATGGTGGTCATAACCTCACTGATAAAAAAGTCCTCGACCATTACGTGCACCACGACGCCGAAACCCATCAGGAAGATCACGGCTATTACCGCTGCTCCACCTGCGGCGAAACGTACTAGCAAGGGGGCAATCATGACGCAACTCATCTCAGCCCGCGGCGCGCATGTCGCGGGTGGCGCCGCAGCGCGCATATTCGCTGCCGCAACCGCAGCCGTCGCCGTTGTTTCCCTGCTGGGCCTTTCAGCTCCGCCCTGCGCCGAGGCAACCAGTGCGCCCGCCCTAACGCAAACGCGTACCGTCACGTGGCTCTCTACCGATGAGCAGCCTGACTTCGTGGAAGCATTCGAGCAGGACGGGCTGACGTATTCCCTGGCAGGAACCGAAATCGTGCAGCTCGAATCGCAGTTCGGCACGGTGCCAGCGCAACGTTCCGTGACCGTGCCGTGCGAGCCTGCTGATCTGGATGCGGCTCGTAATTCGTTTGCGCCGTCGCTCGATGTGGACGAAGACGGCTACGCGGGCTCTATCCCGTTGGTGCAGGTGACGTACGCTCCCATGTACGCCCAGCGCTCGTGGGAAGTGAACGAGCTGCGCGATTTCGCAGGGCTTCCCAGCAACGATGCCATCCAGATCGCCGCCGAGCTTGCGTTCAATAATCCCGAAACCCAAAATGACCTGGCCCTTCGCCTGGCGTCGCTGTCGTGGTCTATCGATGCGCGCGATGCGAACGGGCTCCCGTCATCGTACACGGCCCACGCGCTGTACCGTGGCGCCGATACCGCATCGACGCTTGACCACTACGACGTGACGGCATTCTACGAGGGCGACGTGCAGGCGATCGAGCCGGTCATCACATACCAGGCCACGCTGAGCTACCGTGCACCTGCCGCCGAAGTTCCGGGCGGTGCGGACGATTCCGACGGCTTTCCTCTTGCAGCCATCGCTGCCGCCGCGGCCGCTGTTGCCGCAGCTGCAGCGGCGTTCGGCGTGTTCTTCTGGCGCCGGCGCCGTGACGTGCGTGTATGCCGCGTGGAAGGTTCTGCTTGTGAAGGCGTTTCTGCAGGCCAGGAGCGCGAAGGCGATTCTGGCGCTCCGAGTGGTTGCAAGCAGGGCGGCCGGGGAAGCAATGCTGCGCGCGAAACGCTCAAGGTGATCGCCCGTGTTTCCTCGAAGCGTGCGAAGGATGGAGCGCTTGTTGTGGAGCTTCCGCCGCACTTGGATGTGTCGGCGCAGCGCTACGCTTTGATGCTGGCGCCCCACAAAGCGGACGGCGGCGTGCTGAACGTCGTGCAGTGCGGTCGCCTTGTTGCCGCCACACGCGCCGATAGCATCGTGTGCTTGTAACAAGCATCGTGGGAGCACGGTTTCCCCGTGCCCCACGGGCAATCGCGTAATTTCGCGATTGCGAAAGCGTTCTTCCGCTCTTCTGAGACAATGCATCTACCTGGGAAATCGCACTTTTTCAAGGGAATTAATGACGACAAATCGCACTTTTTCAAGGGAATCGGGATGATAAGTGCAGGACATGCGTATCGTGGGTGAGGCCATGCAGTAAGCCATGTTGGGTGCCGGAGAAAGCGGCATCCTTCGACCCCATGATAAAAACGACCCACTTTTCTGTGGGTTTG
>CAKTVK010000196.1 GCA_934623455.1 uncultured Eggerthellaceae bacterium
TGCACGTCTTGCCACTTAATGGGCGTTTCGTTTTTCGTGTATTTGCCCTGCTGCTTGATATACGCGTCAATTGCGCTGGTGAACGCGCTGCGCGCCGCTTTTTCGGGTGAGCCGCCGTTTTCCAGCCAGCTGGAATTGTGGTAGTACTCCTGCATCTGCAGGCCGCGCGAGAAGCAGAAGCATGCCGTGATTTTCACGCTGTAATCAGGCAAGTCGTCGCGATCGCGGCCGCAACGGTCGGCTTGGATGAAGAACGGCTCGGTCAAGTAATCATGGCCGATTTTCTCCAAAATGTAGTCTTCGATGCCCTTGGGGTAGCAGAATTCTTCCTGGGTAAAGCCTTCGTCGCCTTCGACCAGCAAACGAAACGTCACGTTCGCGTTCACAACCGCCTGACGACGCAGCGTTTCCTGGAACCACTCGATAGGAATGTCGATGGACGTAAATACTTCCAGGTCAGGGCGCCATTTAATGGTGGTGCCGGTGCGCGTTTCGTCCGTAGGCTCCACGGTAAGCGCTTTTTTCTTGGCGCCCACCACTTTGCCTTTCTGGAAATGCAGCTGGTATTTGTTGCCTTCGCGCCACACGGTAACGTCCATGTATTCGGAAGCATACTGCGTTGCGCACGAACCCAGGCCGTTGGTGCCCAGAGAGTAATCGTAGTCGCCGCCTTGGTTGTTGTCGTATTTGCCGCCGGCATACAGCTCGCAGAAGACAAGTTCCCAGTTGAAGCGCTTTTCTACCGAGTTCCAGTCAAGCGGGCAGCCGCGGCCGTTGTCTTCCACTTGAATGGATTTATCCTTGAAAACGGTCAGCGTGATAAGGTGGCCATACCCTTGGCGCGCCTCGTCAACCGAGTTGGAAAGGATCTCGAATACTGCGTGCTCACAGCCGTCAAGGCCGTCCGAGCCGAAAATAACCGCAGGTCGCAGACGTACGCGCTGCTCGTCTTTCAGTTGTCGAATGCTGTCGTTGCCGTATGCGGCAGATGCTTGTGCCATGTTCTACACTTTCATTGCTGTGATTAATGTTGCGTTTTTGCCTTGGACATTGTATCAAATGCACCCCGCGAGTTCACGAAAGCAACAGGGAATCTAGACATCGGCATGCAAGCTGCGCCTTCGGCGTTTTTTTGCGCGCTCCGCACCGCTTCGCAGCCGCACCCCTTGGCACCGCCCCGGCGAACAGCGCAAACGACACAAAAAAGGTGCGGCACCAAAAACGGCACCGCACCCTTCCATAATGCACGCGGGAGCAGCTAACTCACTGCTCGTTGCATTGCCCGCTTGCGCGCGCAATGCGATCCCCTACGCGTGCTTTTCCGCAAACGACCACGTTCGCACACGTCAAACGTGCGTTACGCGCGTCCGTAGTGGAGAGCGTATTGGATGGCAAACGCATCGGTTGCGTCCACCACGCCATCGGCATTCATATCCGCCGCAAACCAGCCCGCCATGGGCAGCACGCTGAAGTCGGCGTACTTGTTGTTGCCCAGGTCATAGGCAATTTGCGCGTCAACGATGTTCATGCGACCCGAATTATTCACGTCGCCCACAACGCCGGCGCTTGCAGCGGCGCCTTCCGCAAACGTGAAGGAGTCCGCCATAAGAGCGGCAGCTTCATTGGCGGTCATAAGCGCTGCATACGTGCCATCGGCAAGCTTCAGGAAGCTCACACCCGCAGCAACGGGAGTGGTGGTCTCGTCGAAACCGGCACCCAACGTAACCTTCACGTAGTCGCCCGCGAACGGCTGACTTCCCACCGTGAAGCTTGGCGTGTACTCAACCGTTACAATGCAATACGGCGCTGTCATGATCTTGCTGTCGCTTCGCGCGGTAAGCACGTACGTGCCCGGTTTCGCGAACGTCACACTTGCCTTGCCGCCCGCTGCCGTCACGCAACCTTCCAGCGGTACGAATCCTTCCGGCGTGGCGTAGCCGATTTGCGCGCCGGAAACCGTACCGGTGATGGCGTTGAAGTTGCTATCGTAGCCGCTGTAGTTCAGCGTGATGTCGAACGCCTGGTTCGCGCTGACGCTTTGAGACGTCACATTAAACGACGTGACCAGGTCGGAGTAGTTCGCCGAATCCTTGTACGTGTATACATAGAGCGTATCATTCGGCTCAACCGTAATGCGAGAAATCACATCGGGCGTAGCCGCGCCATTGCGCAGGAAGCCCGAGCTTTCCGTGGAAACGCCCCACAGCTTGCTGACCCAACCCGATGCCGT
>CAKTVK010000197.1 GCA_934623455.1 uncultured Eggerthellaceae bacterium
GAAGATCTGGTGCATCAGTATCTGCAGGACGATCAAACGGCGCGCGAGTTCACCTCGTATTACGAGCTGTTCTGCAAGTACGAGACCGATTATTGCGTGGGCGACATCGTGCACGGCGAAAGCGCAGAAAGCGTTGCGGCGCGTGCAGGCCAGGCGCGCTTCGACGAGCGTATTGCGCTTATGGGCATGCTGCAAGATGCGATTTTGCGGCGCGTGCATGATGTGATCGAGCGCGAAGAGGCGCTTACGCTTGTGCGCTCCGACTTGCTTGCTTGCAAGGATCAGCTGGAACAACTGTCGTTTGACCATGGCGCTCAGTGTTTGGGCAATGCCATTCAGAAGATTTCGGCGGCGTCTACGGTGGGCACGCGCGAGAAGGGGCAGGTAGCCAGTGCTGCTGCCGTGAAGGCCGAGCGCTTACGCGTGTTGCGTGGCGTAATGGCAAGCGTGTCGCGCGGCGTTTCGTTAGGCGCGACCGATGGTTTTCAAGCGGCGAAGTCTGCGTTTAACGAAGAAGTTGCTGCTCAGGGCAATGCGGCCGATGCTGCGCGCGCGGCGCTCGATAATGCGTTTTCGTTCGTTGACCAGGCGTTTGGCGCGGACTCCCAAGAGGCGCTTATCCTGGTGACAAAGCTTTCTTCCGACGCGTTGCTGATAAAGTTTGTCAGCGAATATGGCTCCGACCAGTTCATCAAGCACAATAAAAGATTGCTGTTTGCCGAGCGCGGCCTTGATTTGATGCAGGCGGTGGAGGCTTTGCGCGCCGAAGAAGAGCTGACAATGCCGCAGGGGCCGTTCTATACGGTGGACTAGAACGCGGGTTGCAAAAGGTTTTCCCTGATGAAGCAAGTGAATGTGGGAGATATCGTATCATTTGGCTCGTGGCCTGCGCAGCTCGAGGGTCCGTTCGTGCCGCTTACGTGGCACGTGCTTGAGGTGCGCGCGAATGGGGATGCGCTGCTTTTGTGCCACGACATCATCGAGTGCCGCAGCTACCACGATTCCAAGGGCGATATTACGTGGCAAAACTGCGATTTACGCTATTGGCTGAACGCGGTGTTCTTCACGCGCGCGTTTTCTTCTGACGAGCAGGCGTTGGTGATTCCTGAAAAATGCGTGGCGGAAGACAATGCCGTTTTTCGTACGGAAGGCGGCGGTGACACGGAGGATTACGTATTCTGCCTTGGTTTTGAACAGGCGAAACGTTTCTTTTCGGTTGATGCCATGCGACAAGCGCACCCCACGGCGTATGCGAAACGTGCGCCGTTTACGTGCTGGTGGTGGTTGCGTGCTCCGGGTGGTCACCAGTTTTCGTGCGCTGCGGTGGCGGAAAACGGCGCCATCGATTACAACGGGTTTCATGCATCGCTCGATTGCATTGGGGTGCGTCCCGCTGTGGTGGTTTCGGGCACTGCGATTGCGGGCGTCGCTGCTGGCGGCGGTGTTGGGGCTGCCGCGGCTTTGGGTACCGGACATGACGCCAGCGGCGTTGCTGCCGCCAGAGACGCAGGGAGTTCCGGAGCCATCCCAAACACTCCATACGATCAGGCGATTCTTCCCGATGCACCGCTGTTCCCCCATGCGGGCGCCGCACTGCGCTATGGTCAGGGGGAACGGGCCGCGCACTTGCTGCATCGTGAACACTTGCGTGCGGAAACCGCACAAGTGGCTCTTTCGGGCGGAGAACCCAGCATAAGCGCCGTGCTTCATCTTCTTGACCAGGGAGAACTGTCCGACGCCGACATCTTCCACTTGTGCAATGCAGCCATACGTCTGGGCGCTGTCAACACGGCGGCGCGCCTGGTGGAGGCCCTTCCTTTCGACGCCGATCGTTTCCGCCGCTTGCTCAAGACGGCGATGGAAAAGGGGAATGCCGATTTTACCCAGCTGCTGTTGGATAAGGGCGCGTTGGGCAAAGGCTTTGGCGCGGCGTATTTGAAGATGGTCGTGCGCGATGACGTTGCTCGTTGCGCGCTTGTTGCCGACCCGCCGGCGGCTTTCGATTGCTGGGACGTGCTGCAAACGCTTCCCCGCGTGGCTTGTTTCGCAGTGGAGCAGTGCAAAGAGCGTGGACAACTTGCCGTTGCGGCGCGGCTTCCCCATGTTTTGACGGTTCTTGCCCAGGCGAATGCGCTGGATGAGCTGGATGCATTGCTTTCGATTGACCAGACGGCGCCGATTTTCACGCGCGACGATTACACTCAGGCGCTCGATGCGGCGAAACGG
>CAKTVK010000198.1 GCA_934623455.1 uncultured Eggerthellaceae bacterium
GAAGATCTGGTGCATCAGTATCTGCAGGACGATCAAACGGCGCGCGAGTTCACCTCGTATTACGAGCTGTTCTGCAAATACGAGACCGATTATTGCGTGGGCGATATCGTGCACGGCGAAAGTGCAGAAAGCGTTGCGGCGCGTGCGGGCCAGGCGCGCTTCGACGAGCGTATTGCGCTTATGGGCATGCTGCAAGATGCGATTTTATTGCGTGTGCATGACGCTATCGAGCGCGAAGAAGCGCTTACGCTTGTGCGTTCCGACTTGCTTGCCTGCAAAGACCAGCTGGAGCAATTGCCGTTCGACCAGGGCGCTCAGTGTTTGGGCAATGCCATCCAGAAGATTTCGGCAGCGTCTACGGTGGGCACACGTGAGAAGGGGCAGGTGGCCAGTGCCGCTGACGCGAAAGCCGAGCGCTTGCGTGTGCTGCGGAGCGTGATGGCAAGCGTGTCGCGCGGTGTTTCGTTGGGCGCGGCCGATGGTTTTCAAGCGGCGAAGTCTGCGTTTAACGAAGAAGTTTCCGCTCAAGGTGATGCGGCCGATGCTGCGCGTGCGGCGCTTGATAACGCGTTTTCGTTCGTTGACCAGGCATTTGGCGCAGACTCCCAAGAGGCGCTTATCCTGGTAACAAAGCTTTCTTCCGACGCGCTGCTGATAAAGTTTGTCAGCGAATATGGCTCCGACCAGTTCATCAAGCACAATAAAAGATTGCTGTTTGCCGAGCGCGGCCTTGATTTGATGCAGGCGGTGGAAGCTTTGCGCGCTGAAGAAGAGCTGACAATGCCGCAGGGACCGTTCTATACGGTGGACTAGAACGCGAGTTGCAAAAGGTTTTTCCTGATGAAGCAAGTGAATGTGGGAGATATCGTATCATTTGGCTCATGGCCTGCGCAGCTCGAGGGTCCGTTTGTATCGCTTTCGTGGCGCGTGCTTGAGGTGCGTGCGAACGGGGATGCGCTGCTTTTGTGTCACGACATTATAGAGTGCCGCAGCTTCCATGATTCCAAGGGCGACATTACCTGGCAAAACTGCGATTTGCGCTATTGGCTGAACGCGGTGTTCTTCACGCGTGCGTTTTCATCTGAAGAGCAGGCATTGGTGATTCCCGAAACGTGTGCGGCGGAAGACAATGCTATTTTTCGCACGGAAGGCGGCGGTGACACCGAGGACTTTGTGTTCTGTCTTGGCTTTGAACAGGCGAAACGTTTCTTTTCGGTTGATGCCATGAGGCAAGCGCACCCTACGGCGTATGCAAAACGCGCGCCGTTTACGTGCTGGTGGTGGTTGCGTGCGCCGGGCGGTCACCAGTTTTCGTGTGCTGCGGTGGCGGAAAATGGGGCCATTGATTACAACGGGTTTCATGCATTGCTTGATTGCATTGGGGTGCGCCCCGCCGTGGTTGTTTCAGGTACTGCGATTGCGAGCGTCGCTGCTGGCGATGGTGTTGGAGCTGCCGCGGCTGCCGCTGCCGCCAGAGACGCAGGGAGTTCCGGAGCCACCCCAAACTCACCCTGCAACCAGGCATTTCTTCCCGATGCTCCGCTGCTTTCCCATGCGGGCGCCGCATTGCGTTACGGCTTGGCGGATCAAGCGGCGCACTTGCTGCATCGTGAACACTTGCGTGCGGAAACCGCACAAGTGGCTCTTTCGGGCGGAGAGCCCAGCATAAGCGCCGTGCTTCATCTTCTTGACCAGGGAGAACTATCCAATGCCGACATCTTTCATCTGTGTAACGCATCTTTGCGCCTGGGTGCTTTCCGCTTGACGACGCGCCTGGCGAACGCCCTTCCTTTCGACGCTGATCGCTTCCGGCGCTTGCTCAAGACGGCGGTGGAGAAAGGGAACGTCGATTTTACCCAGCTGCTGTTGGACAAGGGTGCATCGGGCAAAGGCTTTGGCGCGGCGTATTTGAAGATGGGCGTGCGCGATGACGTTGCTCGCTGCGCGCTTATTGCCGACCCGCCGGCGGTTTTCGATTGCTGGGACGTGCTGCAGGCGCTTCCCCGCGTGGCTTGTTTCGCGGTGGGGCAGTGCAAAGAGCGTGGACAACTTGCTGTTGCGGCGCGGCTTCCCCATGTTTTGACGGTTCTTGCCCAGGCGAATGCGCTGGATGAGTTGGATACATTGCTTTCGATTGACCAGACGGCGCCGATTTTCACGCGCGACGATTACACTCAGGCGCTCGATGCGGCGAAACGG
>CAKTVK010000199.1 GCA_934623455.1 uncultured Eggerthellaceae bacterium
TATGCATCGAAGATGAGCTCGCGCCACTCTTCTTCGCGTTCTTTTGACGAACCCGCCATGTTGTCCCCTTCCCCAAGTGAGACTCATTATAGAAAATCAAAGCGCATGTTGAAATAGCAAAATGCAAAATAATTGTCCTATCTTGCCCATTATGGCATATTTTTACGAATCGAAAAATGGACATTTTAAGAAAGTGGCGTTGAACTGGGGAAATGCAGAATTGCACTATTTTGCGAAATATGACGTATTTTGCGGTTGCAATTTTTCGGAAGCCGTGAAGCAGGATTGCGAAGGGAACTAAGCGGGCGCTTGAGCAGCACCGTCAGTGCCTCCAAGCATTACGTTTTTAGCTTTCGGAAGCTTCGCAAGCTGTAATTCCTACTCCTTCGCTGTCGAAAAAATCCGCATGCGCCGCGCCGCACTACAAACAATTTGAGCACAATGCCCGTATCGCTTTTATCGTATTCAGTAAAAATCTGTTGCATATGTCTGCTTTAAGCATACAATTGCAACATGATCTATTCAAACCACATAACAGCACTCAACGAACTCTCTGCCTCGGAGGGGATCTTCACCACCGCGCAAGCAGCACGACTTGGAATTACACGCAACGCCTTATCGCAAGCCGTTGCATCCGGCCGAGCCGAACGCATAATGCATGGCGCATACCGGCTTGCTGGATCGCAAAGCGATTTCACAGATGAGCTCGCAGCCATATGGAAACTCACTGCCCCATCGGCATTCACCCACGAGCGCATGCAAATTGAAAATTGGGATGGAATTGCAATAGGCGGATCAACCGCGGCAAGCCTGCAAGAGCTCGGTGATTTCTACCTATCGCCCTACCGTATCTACGCGCCGCAGCGAATCAACTCCCGCGTGAAGTCGGCAAATTTCGCCATCAGAAAAATCGACATTGAGGATGTGACCTGGATCAAAGGCCTCCCCGTCACGCGACCCGAGCGAACGCTTGTTGACCTTTGCCTTGATAACGAGGAATGGTCTCTCGTAGAAGACACCTTCAACTCCGCAAGCAACCTCAACTTCGCGCGCCTGGAAGAAATCGTTGCTTGCCAGTCGAAAAGAAAAAATGTGCAGGATTCACTATCAATAATCCACGCCCTTGCAGAAAGAATACTAAAAGGGAGCAGCTAAATGAGATACAAGACTCCAGCCGCACTTGAAATGGCGGTGAAAGCCTCTGCCAGGAATTCAGGCATAGACACCAGCAGAGCAATAACGGGTTTCTATTTTCACAGACTTCTTTGCCGTATCTTCAACGATCCGCAACACAGCTTCGTGCTGAAGGGCGGCCAAAGCATGCTCGCCAGAACAGTGGATGCACGCGCAACAAAAGACATTGATCTGCTTTATAAAGAACAGTCGCTCGAACATGCCCTTAGCAAGCTAGAAGCACTTGCATCAACCGATCTTGACGATTATATGCGCTTCATGCTTCAATCTGCAGGCCCAATAAAAGTCGAAGACGAATATCGAAGCGGATTACGCATTGTCTTTCAGCCGATGCTTGGCCCGAAACGCTTGCAACCCATTTCTATCGACCTTGTCGTTGATGAGGTCCCCCTTGAGAGAGCCGAATTTATCACCCCTGCAGACAGGGTAAATGTCGAAGACATACAAGTGTATGACTATTTAGTTTACCCCGTTGAAAACTCACTCGCAGACAAGCTTTGCGCTTTAACTGAAAGGCATGATGGAAGAGCATCCTCTCGGGTGAAAGACCTTGTTGATATCGCGATTTACGCGATAACGTGCCGCATAGATGGAAGAAGCCTCCAACAATGCGTACTCAGAGAAAGCAGAGTTCGCGGCATCGTCTTACCAAAAGCGTTCTACATCCCCGAGGAGTGACAGGTCGCTCAGCAACGACAGTTCGAGAAATTGTGCTCCAAAACGGGCCTGTCCAATTCGCTTCAGAGCATCGATGGGGCGGCCAAGCTTGCAGCCACGCTTTTCAATCCAGTGCTTTCCGATTCAACAAGCAATGCAACCTGGAACCCGCGAAAAACAACCTGGGAAGAGTGAGGCAATGCGGTTTCGTTCCCCTTTATCCACCACCGCAACGGCTTCCTTACCGCAATTCCTAGGTTGATTTTCATCGTCATCCGAACACTTCCGGCGTGAACGGTGTTTTCGCAGTTAACGGGACGGGCGCTCGTGC
>CAKTVK010000200.1 GCA_934623455.1 uncultured Eggerthellaceae bacterium
GATAACCACGGATAACGTGCCATGGCGCGTGTCAAGCAACCCCGACTTCGCAACGATATCGGGCGATTATTATTTGCCCACGCGTTACGATGCGAACTTGGATATTGAAGCGTTAACCCAGGTCATGAAAGTGTATATTCCGTGCGCGACGGAGGATATCCCTGCGCTGGTGGCCACGGGCGTTCTAGATGACGTGCCGTGGGTCACGTATAATTCGGGTGCGCTGTTCGTTGAGCCCATGAACAAAGACGTGGGAATCCGTTACTTGATGGACTACTACAACGCGCCGTATGAAGATGCGGTGGTGTTCGGCGATGGCAAAAACGACATCTCTATGTTTTGCCCCGATTGGACAAGCGTTGCCATGGGAAACGCCGTGCCTGCGCTGAAAGAGTGCGCCGATTACGTGACAGATGCGTGCGATCAAGACGGCATTTATCATGCGTGCCGTCATTTCGGGTGGATTTAGTGGGGCTGCGCGTTTCAAGGGCAGTGCCGTGTGCAGATGCCGCGATGGGCGTTAGCGGTCAGTGCAGGCAGAGCGCGTAACGCGGCTGCTACTGGCGGCGCGATTGTGATCGGCTGATTCGCCTGTGCCTGTTTGCCATAGGCGCAGGTAGAACGGCCGCAGGTAACGCGCGCGCTAAAAAGAGGGAAGGGGAGAACGCATGGACTGGACAGTTTTGGGCGTTGAGCCGACTGCCGACAAGAAAGCGATAACGAAAGCGTATCGCACGCAGCTGATGCACACGAATCCCGAAGATAAACCCGAAGAGTTCAAGGTGCTGCGCGAAGCATACGAGCAGGCGCTTTCGTGGGCGTCGCGTCAACAGGAGGCAGCGAAAGACGCGAAAGCTGCTCAAGCTGCAGCGGAAGGCGACCCCGAAATGCTTGTCGCCGAGGCGGCAAAAACACCCGAAGAACAATGGTTATCCCAGCTCACAGCGCTGTATGCGGATTTCCAGAAGCGTATCGATCCCGCTTTGTGGCGTAATTTGCTCACGCAGGATGTTGCGGTTGCGCTGGATAGCCGCCCCGAAATAGAAATGATGTTGCTGCTGTTCCTTCTGCACAACGGGAACCTTCCCCAAGAGGTGTGGCAGGTTCTGGAAGATACGTTCAAGTGGTCGCAGCGGCGCGAAGAGCTGTGCGAAACGTATCCGCGCCCGTTCGTGGATCATCTTCTGATAGATGGCGCGAAGTTTGCTCCGGCGCTTCCGTTCCAGCTGTTTTCGCCTGGCGAAAATGCAGAAGAATGCGATGCCTACCTGGACCTTTACTTGCAAGCGGGGCATTGCGAGTGGAAAGATGCGGCGCAGTTTTTGGATAAAATGGACGCGCTTTCCGAAACGCATCCGTATGGTCGCGCGCTGCGTTATCACTATATGGCAACCCAGGGTGACGGCATGGGCGTGGTTAAGCTTTTGGAGCTCACGAAGGATTTCCCCGAAGACGAGCATCTGAAAGAAGAGCTTGCGGAAACATATGCCGATGGCGAATCGTGGGAACAGTGCGAGGCGATTGTGCGCGAGTTGCTTGAAAATAACCGGGGGGATCGTCGTTTGACCTGGCTTTTAGCGCAGTCTTTGGCGGGCCAGCAGCGTTTTGCCGAGGGCGTGGAGCTTTTGGGCGACTTGATGCACGCTGCGGGCGGCGATCAAAAAGAGCTCATGGAGCTAAGCGATGTTCGCCAGAAGTGGAATGAATCGCTTATCGAGCAGTACGAACAGCGCCTTGAGCAGGGGGATTGCTCGGACAAGCTGCTGTTCGAGCTGGCGTGGTGCTATCTGCAAAACGAGCGCGACGAAGAATCGGTGGAGCTTATCGATCGCATTGATCCGGAAAACATTGAACCGTATGAGTATTATAACTTGTCATCGCAGGCGTTTTTGGCAACGGAGCGCTACGAGCGAGCATTCGAAGACTCAAAAGCCCTGGTGGAAGTGGTGCGCGCCATGCAGCCCGATGGAACAGAGCGCACCAGGAAACGTATGGCGCGTCTAGCGGAGATGATTGCTCGCTGTGGCGATGTCCTTTATGCGCAAAAGCATCCTGAACTGGCGCTTCCCTATTATCAGGAAGCAGCGGAAGTGGACCCCGATAACCCCGAGCGCCTTACGCATTATTCGCGCGTTATGGCGTC
>CAKTVK010000201.1 GCA_934623455.1 uncultured Eggerthellaceae bacterium
TGCTTGAACGTCATGACGGAAAACACCACCAGCATTAAGCCGGACGCGCAGGTCATACGCGTATTCGTGGAAAATATCATGCCGCGCTACCAAGACAATCAGCGCGTGGACATCCTTTTGAACAACACCGATTTCGGAGTGGGAGATTAACTCATTATGAATGAACTGCTTTTACTTTTTTCCGTCGTTCTCATTTTTGGAGCAGCGCTGTTGGCATACCGCCTGTTCGGCAAAGCGGGCCTTTTCGTGGTGAGCGCCTGCGCAAGCATTTTGGCAAACATCGAAGCAAACATTCTGATTGTCGGCTTCGGCATGGAGCAAACGCTGGGTAACGTGCTTTTCGCCGTAACGTTTTTGGTCACGGACATTTTCTCGGAATGCGAAAGCAAGCGCGACGCGCAAATCGCCGTGTGGCTCGGCGTTTTTGCCAGTGCGTTTTTCCTGGTGCTCAACCAAAGCTGGCTTTGCTACGCGCCCAGCCCCAACGACGTTTCCATGCCGCATGTTCAGGCGTTTTTCGGAAGCACGCCGCGCATCTTGCTGTCCTCGCTTACCGTTTACGCCCTCAGCCAAGTCTTCGACGTATGGCTTTACCATAAATGGTGGGCGTTCACCGAGAAGCGCACCGGTAACCGCCGCGCATTTTTGTGGCTGCGCAACACGGGTTCCACGCTGGTCAGCCAAATCATCAACACGCTGCTGTTCACGTTCCTTGCGTTCTTCGGCACGTATGACGTTCCCACGCTTATCTCGATTTTCCTGTCCAGCTACGTGATTTTTATCTTCACGTCGCTTCTTGACACGCCCGTCGTATACTTGGCGCGCCGTCTGAAGGAAACGGGAAAGACCGGAAAGCTGCTGGTCAGCGCAAAGAATCAGGAAGGCACACAGTCGTAGCGGGCACAGCGGGCACCACACAGGAAAGCAGGTGCGGCAGATAACGACGGACGAAGAAGTTCGCCCTCGAAATACCCCACCCTGCCCGCCACGGTCTTCTCGCAGTTTTCGCCAAAAGCGCGTTTGGGATCAAAGAACATGATCCTGAACGCGCTTTTTTGCCCTACCTGCAAGAACCGCGAAATCAACCTTTGGGTTCTTGAATTTCTTAACCCAGTTGGGGCATTCCTCAAGCAAATCTTTCCAGCACAGGGACTGAAGCATACCCATCATCTTATGGCTCGATGCGTCAAACACCTCGGCTCCCAAGATGGACAAGACCTTCGCAACGCTTTTATCAATCTCCGAATCGGTCATATACGTCTCAACAATCTGCGGTTCAACAGGTTCGGACTCCAACGGGGGCTTTTTCTGCTTCTTGAACTCGTCGAGCACAATTTTGCCATATACGGCATTGCCGAACTTGCTCACAAAGCCGGGGACCTTGCAGACCACGCCTTCCCCAATAAGACCGGTGCCTTCAAGTAAGAAATCGTTGCTTTTCGCAACCGACAAAACATCCTCGAAAGTTGGATGGTTCAGCGTTGCAAGCAGCTTTATGAAATACGCATCAAGCCCGTAGCCGGCAAGCTCTTGCCTCCATTGCATTTCGGGCAGGTATTGCTTTGTATCGCAGTCGTACACATCGAATATGAAGAACGTCGCTTTGGAGGTCTTCGCGTAGTGCTTGAAAGCACCGATGAATGAATCTCGGCCCATCCACTCGCCATAGACAATCTTGTTCTGGTTTTCTTCGCAGTACTTCTTCAAAAGCTGCTGTTCTGCACCATCCGACATGGCCCACGCATAGAAAAAGCCGTTGTCCTCCTTGTCGGATAAAAGATTATTTCTTGAACCAACTGCGAAACAATCGCTAGAGGAATCCCAAAATACGCAGCCGTTAGAGCCATCGACCTTTGCCGTCACATACACAGTATCGTTATCCAAAAGACCGTCGCATGCCTCGCTGGACAACCTTTCGACGTGCGTGTACTTCTTGTAGTCGCTCATTTCCAACCTCCTCAATCTGGAAAACTGAACGAATTGTACCGATGTCGAATTGGCAAGCATGTGACATGTTTGGTACATGCTTATTTTTTTGCAGGCATGCGAAGACACCTTGCTTGGCCTGAAACGCTGTATGCCAGGGTGCTGGATAGCGAAGAAGGCTCGATGGGACTTCCCCACCGAGCCTTCTTTT
>CAKTVK010000202.1 GCA_934623455.1 uncultured Eggerthellaceae bacterium
GGCGGCTGAGTTGCCGTTCGAGCCATCTGCATGTCTTTCGTTTGCTGCATGATTCGCTCTCCTTCGCTTTCCGTTGTCTTTGGAATCGTCCTTACCCTGTGGGCGTTCTTTTTGCTATCCAGGCCCCTACCCGCTTCTATTGCTCTCTTCACCAAATCAAGCGCGCCGCTACGGACCGTTTTTTACAACTGCGTAAATAATAGTGCACGGAACGCACGAACAGACAGCACTCCCCCACACCTATCGGCGAAGGCGGCAAAAAATAAGCGCGCTGGATTGGTTTGCCCCACTCGGCCCACCACGATTCGCGGCGCTTCACCCCAGCTCCGCTCCACACCTGCGTTCCGCGTCGCAGCCATCCGCTTCGCAATGCGCGTGCCGCTTACGCACCCCAATATGCTCCCCACGCACTGCGCCCCCCGCGCGCGGCGCCTTCGCCTTGCTCCACGCACCACGCCACATTGATTGTGCAAATCATGCATAAACCGTGAAGACGCGCAAAAGCGTTCGCGCGGACGGCTTCATGCGCCGCACATGTTTTACAATGCGCATAGTGTAATTTTTTACAGTATTTGCAGCTATTTTTCACACAATCGTACATGCGTAGGAGTTTCTGATGGATAAGCGCCTTTCAAACGCTGAACATCGCCATGAATTGAAGGTATCAACCGGTATTCTTACCGACCACCTTGCCATTATGGGCTACGAGATTGTTTTGCCGTTTGAGACTAGCTTCCCTTGTCTTCGCAGGGTCATGCGTCCAAATAACACCGTTGCAGAGCAGGCTTCCACCTTGCTAGTGGCTGACACAAAATGCTCGACGCTTCCTTCGGGAGATGGAGTTTCCCCTTTCCTTCTTTTTTTGCGCATGGACGAAGATGTCCAGTGCGAACTGGCGCTTTGGGCAACGAAGACCCGCTCGAAAGTATGCATTGTGCGCGCAACGAAAAGCGATCAAACCATCGATACGTTGCTTTCCGATGTTCAGGGCAGCTTTTTATCCATTGACGATTACGCTTACCGATCCGCTTTGGCATTGAGCACGCCTAAGCCCCTTCAGACGCTTGTTGACCTGGCAGAAACGGGAATTGGACTTTTCATCAGCATCGTTGACAGCAATTATCAACTTCTGGCTTACACACGCGGCATAAAGCCGATCGACGATGTCAATCGTTCGCTCATTGAGCTGGGCTACCATTCCGATGAAATACTGGCTTCTCAGCGCCACGGCGATTACCTGAGCGAAGAAATCAAGTACCAGACGGGCATCAAAGAATATCCTGCATCCGAAAGCGTTCCCTGCTCGCTTATGACCGCGCCGCTTTTCCTGCAGCAACGTTATATGGGCCTGGTGGTTATGACCAGCGCCGAAGATCATTTCACGCAAGGCCAGCACGATCTGTTCGAAATGTTCATGGGGCTTTGCAACATGCTGCTCAAAAGGAAACTGGGGCTGTCTGCTGGCCAAGAAGAGCTTGATCAGAAGTTCTTGCTGCACTTGATTTCCACGGAGGGTCTTGAAGCTTCTTACATATACCGGCAAATGGCACTTTTGGACATTCCCACACAAGGGTGTTTTATGCTGGCCATGATAGAGGTCCATCAGGATATGGCGGCGCAAGTCGGGTTTATCTTGGACGAAATTCGCGCCACCAAAGAAGCGTACGCTCTTCCTATTACCTGCGACGATGCGATTGTTGTTTTGCTGAATGCGCAAGACAGCATGCAGCTGACGAAAAGCGTTGAAAACCTGCTTGACAGCCGAGCAGGAGAATACCTTGAGCACGTTTACGAATCGGAGATTTTCGGGGATTATCGGTCGATCAACGTTGCGTATCGCTCGCTTTTGGTCGCGCGCGATTTTGCCCCTCTTACGGCAGCTCCCATCTGGGAAGACGAGCCAAAAGATAGTAAGGTTATTCCATTTGCGGAAGTGTTCACGTTTGTCATGGTTGACCCCGAATGCAGCACCGATGTGAAGTATTTTGCGGCATCGAACACCGTAATCGAACGCATCTTGGAAAGCGATGCGGAAAAAGGCACGAACGATTTCGAGCTTTTGGCGGCGTACCTTTCCAAGGGGAGCAAAGCCTCGCGCGTGG
>CAKTVK010000203.1 GCA_934623455.1 uncultured Eggerthellaceae bacterium
CTAGAGAATAGTAAGGTTCTCTTCTCCGATTTCCAGAGAATATTTCTGGCGGTTACCCCGCAAAACTTAACTCGCACAATGTGGATTTTTTGTTTGCGGCGAGGCGCATCTACGGGTACTATAGCTTCATGCAATTTCCATAGAGAGGATAAAATATGAAGCAAATCATAGCGAAATGGAACGATACGAGCTTAGTGATGCGAATCGTTGTCGGTCTTGTTATCGGCTTGATTCTGGCGCTTGCTGTTCCGGGCACACTCGTCATCATCTCGTTGCTGGGTACTCTTTTCGTTTCGGCGTTGAAGGCGGTTGCTCCTATTCTGGTTTTCTTCCTGGTCATCGCAACCATGGCCAACGCAAAGACTTCGGGCGCCATGAAGATGGTCATTGTTCTTTACATTGTGAGCACGCTGGTGGCTGCAATTATTGCAGTTATCGCAAGCTTCATTTCTCCCACCACGCTTACGCTTGCTCTTGACGGCGCGCAGCAAACGGCACCTTCTGGCGTGGGTGAGGTTGTGAAGACGCTGGTCATGAACATCTTCACGAATCCGGTTACCGCTTTGATGAACGGCAACTTCATTGGCATCTTGGCATGGGCTATCGCGCTGGGTATTGCTCTTCGTGTTGCCAGCCAGGAAACGCGCGACGTGTTCACCAACGTTTCCGATGCTGTTTCGGCTGTTGTTCGCTGGATCATCTCCTTGGCTCCGTTTGGCGTTATGGGCTTGGTATACACTTCTGTTTCCGAAAACGGCCTTGAGATTTTCTACGAGTACGGACATCTTATCGTGGTGCTTGTGGTTTCCATGCTTATCATTGCGCTTATCGCCAACCCGATTATGGCGTTCATCGTTATGCGCAAGAATCCGTTCCCGCTGGTGCTGCGCTGCCTGAAGGACAGCGGCATTACGGCGTTCTTCACCCGCAGCTCTGCTGCAAACATCCCGGTGAACATGGAGCTCTGCGAGAAGCTGGGCTTGGACAAGTCGAACTACTCGCTGTCCATCCCGCTGGGTGCAACTATCAACATGGCAGGCGCTGCCGTTACCATCACTGTTATGGCTATGGCCGCAGCTACCACCATGGGTATTGCTGTTGATCCGGTAACGGCCGTTCTGCTGTGCGTTATGGCCGCTATTTCCGCTTGCGGTGCTTCGGGTGTTCCGGGCGGTTCCTTGCTGCTTATCCCGCTGGCATGCGGCCTGTTCGGCATTGGTAGCGACGTTGCCATGCAGTGTGTTGCTATTGGTCTGATCATCGGCGTTATCCAGGACTCCTGCGAGACGGCTTTGAACTCTTCTTCCGACGTTCTGTTCACCGCTGTTGCAGATTACGCACAGAAAATCAAAGCGGGCGTTGAAGTATTCCCCGGCAAAGATGCTGTCTACGAAGAAGCAGAAGTTGCTGCTAGCGCAGAAGCTCCCGCTGATAACGCGTAATGCTTTGCGGGCGTGTGCTTCGCTGAACGTATTCCGGTTGTAGTCGAATGCTTCTCCAGGCGCATTCTCTTGTAAGCTTTGCAAAATCGAACGCAAAAGGAAAGGGACCCGATTTGCCGTGTGCCGATAAGACGGTAATTTGAGAAAACTACAAAATCGGCATCGGCTAAGCAGGATTGGACAACAAAACAGGTGGCACCCAGCTTCGGTTGAGTGCTGCCTGTTTTTGTACATCAAAGGGTTAAAAATCACCGATTTTCAGCTCTGTAAAGTCAGGGTAGTAAGAATGGTGAAATAGTTATTGCCTTTGTATGATTCCTTTGCGAAACAGTGAATTGCTACGGAGTGAATGCCATTTGCTGGGGGGTGCGTATATTTGCGGTTGTGCAAAATACCCCACAAAACCGCAAAGTCGATAGGCGGGTCTTTCGATATAGAGTATGTTCGACACTGTGGAAACTGAAAATCAGCTTGCATTCGCAGGAAAGTTACATTTTAAGGAGGTAAATTTCAGGTTTCATATTGAAAGCAGATCGCTCCTTGTGGGATAAAGTGTGTACACACTTTTGAGGAGATGCAGTATGGCTATACCAAAGCTGAAAAAGCAGGATGTTATTGATGCCCTGAAATTTATCGACGAGAACGGAGTTCCCGAAC
>CAKTVK010000204.1 GCA_934623455.1 uncultured Eggerthellaceae bacterium
CGCCTTTGCGCTGTTGCGCCTGTTCGGCTTCAAGCTGCACACGCATTTCATGGTGAACCTTTACGGCTCAACGCCGGCGCGCGATAAAGAGGACTTCCGACAATTCGTGACCGACGAGCACTTCCTTCCCGACGAAATCAAGGTATACCCCTGCGTACTCACCAAGGGAACGCAGCTCGAACGCCTTTATGAGCAGGGGAAATGGCAAGCTTACTCCGAAGAAGACCTGCTGGACATCTTGGTGCACGACATTTGCGCCACGCCCGCGTACTGTCGCATATCACGTATGATCCGCGACATTTCAAGCGACGACATCATCGCCGGCAACAAAAAAACGAACTTACGCCAGCTAGCCGAGCTTTCCGCCGCGAAAACCGGCGAACGCATCCAGGAAATGCGCTACCGCGAGATCAAGGGGAAGGCCACCGACCTCTCTGAGCTGCGTCTTGACGTGCTACCCTACGAAACAGCGGTTTCACACGAGTTCTTCCTGCAATGGGTCACACCGCAAAACGAGCTAGCGGGTTTTTTGCGCCTGTCGCTTCCCCTGCGCAACGCTTTAGCAACACTTGACGATAATCCGCCTGTTTTGCCTGGACAAGCTATGATTCGCGAGGTACATGTGTATGGACACGCGGCGCATATCGATGGTGAATCCCAAAATGCACAGCATCTGGGCCTGGGCAAAAAGCTCATCGCGCGGGCATGCGAAATTGCCGCCGGCGCAGGCTACGACGAAATAAACGTGATCAGCGCCATTGGCACGCGCGCCTATTATCGCTCGCTCGGATTCGCGGCAAGCGAAAACGGCCTTTATCAAACGAAAAGGATTGCACATGAGTAGCATCTTCGACTTGCTTGCGCCCGACCGCAGCGCGCAAGAACGCGAAAACCAAATTGTGGCCTGCAACAAGGATACCGCTGAATTCGGGCTCTCGCTCACGCGCGAACAAGCCCACGAGCTAGACGTTGCACACCGTCAACTGCTGGACGCGCACGACCGCGTGGAATTTGGCACCTCCGGAACCATCCAGGTCATCGAAGGGTTTGCTTCTTCGCCTTACCTGGAGCAATTCAATTACGCCGACACCTTGAGTGCGCTGCAAGAGAAGTTTTACGAGCTGCGCGCGCAGGCAGGCGTTGAGATTTTTGACGACGAGATCATCGACGGCATGCGCCTTCTGTTCGACGGCGATGCGGGCGGCGCCGTTGACCTTTTGGCCACCTGCACGCTGGACATGGTCATGGAGGCATACGACACGCAAACGGGCACGCTTGAGGAACGCCAGCGCGAAGTTATTCCCGACATGACGCAGACTACGGAGGTCCCGCAGTTCGAGGAAAACGTGAGCGAAGTGTTCGCGCAGGCAATGGGAGAAGGCCAGCAAGCGCTTGACGATGCAGCTGCGGCGGCCATAACAAGCCCCTGGGACCCCAGCGAGTGGGTCGATGACATTACCGCGCCGGGCTTTGAGGGAGAGAAGTGGGACGATGACTTTGAATAGTGAAAAAATGAGGGATGCGCAGGGCGGCGCAAGTGCAACAGACACCGGAGAAGCCACCGACACGACGAGCACAGCGAATGCGGTCACGAACGCCACCCTTCTGCGAACCGCCGACCAAGCAATCGACAAGCAAGACCTTGCCGCGCTTTCCACCAAAGTGCAAGACGGCCTTATGCGCCTGTTTGTGAAGCAATGCCGCCTGTATACGTGTGGCGGCAGCGCTTCTATCACGTCGCTTGAGGCGCATGATTTGCTTGACTCTATTCGCTTCGTGCTGCGTGCGCACGATTTGGAAGACCCCGCAACGCTGGCGCGCTTGGCAAGCGATGATATGGACACCTTATTTCATCAGGGGCTTCAGGATATCAATTGCCGCGTGGACGATACCATGGAGCTGTGGAACCAGGTTTGTCTGACCATGCCACCCATCAAGAACATCGCGCTGCGCGACACACTGGCAAACATCGGACAATTCCGCAAGGTCTACGACACGTACTTCGCCGCCTTCGCCGTGCCGGTAAGCATTGACTATCCGCTGCACGACCCCGTTCCCGAAACGCTGCAAGGCGTGGATTACGTGCATGAATGGCT
>CAKTVK010000205.1 GCA_934623455.1 uncultured Eggerthellaceae bacterium
CGTTTGCGAATGCGCGCGCTTCTGCCCTTGTTTCCGGGCGCGGCATTGACCAGGTTGGTCGCAACGTTTCCCCTTGTCATCGTGCGATTTGCTGCTTGCGTGCCATTACCGGCAACTTGGATAAGCCCGGCTCGTGCGTGATTATGGACAAGAGCGATTTCGTGCCCGAAGTCGATTTGGAAATGACCGATCATTTGGCGCCCGAGCATCGTGCGCGCAGCTTAAACTCGCTGCGCCCCGATGGCACGCCGCTGCAAAGCTACCCTGGTTTCGAGTTCATTCGTCAATTCACGGAGCGCATTGACGGCAAGGTGCTTCCCGAGCGTTACCTTACGGCGGCGCACCCCGATTTCGTGTTGCACGCCATGGAGACCGGCGAGCCGTATCCCGTGCGCGCGTTGATTGTGGAGGCCACGAATCCGCTGTTGACGTATGGCGATACGCATCGCGTGTTCAACGCGCTTATGTCGTTGGACCTGATTGTGGTGCTGGATTACTTCATGTCCATTACGGCGTCGATTGCCGATTACGTATTGCCGGCTGCGCAGGCCATGGAGCGCCCCACGTTCCAGGCGCACGGCGGCGTGGCGAACATCGGTTACGGTGGCCCGGCGGCTGTTGAGCCGTATTACGAGCGCAAGACGGATTACGATTTCTTCCGCCTTTTGGGCCTGCGCCTGGGTCAAGCGGAGTTTTGGCCTGATGAGACGTTTGCCGATGCGCTGCGTACCACGTTGGCGCCGGCGGGTATGAGCTACGAGGAGTATTGCGAGACGGGCATTTACACGCGCAAGCCCGATTACTACAAGCATTTGCGCGTGGACGGATCGGGCCGCTATCTGGGCTTTGGTACGTCAACGGGCCTGGTGGAGCTTGCAAGCGAAGAGCTGACCGCACTGGGCGGGCAGCGTCTTCCCCTGCCGGGAGAGCCCGCTGTTCTGTGCACGGGCGACACGCTTGCGAAGGGTGCGCACTTGAAGCTGGTTACCGGTTCGCGCAAGCAGCCGTATAACGCGTCCATGTACTTCAACAACGCGGCGTTCCGTAAGCAAGTGAGCGTTCCTGTGGTGGAGATGAGCGCCGCTACGGCCGAGAAGCTGGGATTTGCGGCGGGCGATTGTGTGTATTTGGGCACCGATAACGGTCAGGCGCGCTTCCAGGTGAAGTTGGCGAAGATGCGCGACGACTTGTTGAGCGCCGATTATGGCTGGTGGCACCCGGAATATACGCCGGGCGCGCCGGATTTTGGCGGCATGTGGGAGTCTAACATCAACTGCCTGACCTCGTGCGCTCGTGCCGAAGGCGAGGAAATGATTGGCACGTGGTCGTATAATAATATCGACTGTGTTATTTGGAAATCGGACGAGCCGCTGACCTTCTCGTATGAAGAGGGGCGCTCGTATACGGGCGCGCCGTGGACGGAAGTTGAGCCGGACGCGGGCGCGCAAGTGCAATAGAAAGGAAGTCGCATGACGGAACAAACGGTACAGAAGGAAGCGTTGCTGCTTTTTAGCAAGCCCCCCATTCCTGGTAAGGTAAAAACGCGTTTGACCAGGAAGTTTGGCGGTTTTTTGAACGATAAGCAGGCAGCTGAGTTCTTCAAGCGCTGCCTGTATGACGTGGCCGAGACGTGCATGCATGCCCTGATTGAGCTTCAGTACGCAAACGATGACGCAATTGCCGCCGATCCTGCCGCACAGAAAATCCAGTACGACTTCTTCATTGGCTGTCCCGAGGACCATTTGCAGCTGATGAAGGACACGTTCAACGAAATTGGCCCGTGGCCCATGGAAATTCATTACGTGACCGACCACGGCAAGACATTCGACGACCACTTCGACGATGCGTTTGGCCAGATTTTCGACATGGGCTACGACTGCATCGTGTCCGTGGGTGGCGACATTCCCACGTTGCCGAAGGACCATCTGTCGCAAAGCTTCCAGTGGCTTGAGTATTTCCGCGCGCAAGGTACGCCGGGCGTGGTTTTGGCGCCGTGCCAAGAATGTGGCACGTCGCTTGTGGGCTTCCATTGCGACACCCCCATCAACCATCAGGGCGTTTACTACAATCTGGACGGCAAGCCCGCGTTGGATG
>CAKTVK010000206.1 GCA_934623455.1 uncultured Eggerthellaceae bacterium
ATGCGTCTCGTGACTGTTCTCTTGGTGGTATTCATCCTGGTGGCTTTCATCTGTTCGCTTATGCTTGGTCGTTTTCCTATCGAGGTTGACCAGGCATTTTCCATGATGGCAAATCGTGTTACGCAGTTTTTCGCGAACACGAATGCCATCGAGCCCACTTGGACCGCGCAAGCTGAAGCGCTTTTCTTCAACGTACGCATGCCGCGCATCATCATGGCATTGCTTGTGGGTTGCTGCCTTGCTGCGGCGGGCGCCGCGTTCCAGGGCGTCTTTCAAAATCCGCTCGCATCGCCCGACATTCTGGGTGCGTCGCAAGGTGCCGCGCTTGGTGCCGCCATTGCCATTCTTGTGGGCATGGGGAGTTTCGGCATTTCGGCTTTCGCCTTTGCCTTCTCCATGTTTACGGTGCTGCTTGTTTTGATGATAAGCAATCGCGCGAAGGGCAACCGCATTCTGGTGACGGTGCTGGCGGGCGTTATGGTAAGCTCGCTGTTCTCGGCGGGTGTGTCGTTTGCCAAGCTGGTGGCCGACCCTGCCGATCAGCTTCCGGCCATTACGTATTGGCTCATGGGAAGCCTGACCAGCATCCAGATGAAGGATGTTCTTATGGCGCTGCCGTTTATGGCGGTGGGACTTGTGGTGCTTTTTGTCATGCGTTGGCGTATAAACATCCTGACCATGGGCGATGACGAAGCGGCTACCATGGGCGTGAATGCGCGCCGTATTCGCTTGGTGGTCACGCTTGCCGCCACGCTGGTTACCGCCGCAAGTGTTGCCGTGACGGGCATGATCGGCTGGGTTGGTCTGGTCATTCCGCATTTGTGCCGCATGGTGGTGGGCTGCGATTATCGCAAGCTCATGCCAACGAGCATGCTTATGGGCGCGGGCTTCCTGCTTATCGTCGATGACGTCTCGCGCCTGTTGACCACGGCGGAAATCCCCATTGGCATCCTGACGGCGTTTATTGGCGCCCCCTTCTTCTTGTACCTGATCACGCGAAAGAAGAAGATCTAAATGAGCATTACGATTGAACGACTGAACTTTTCGTACGGCAATCATCCGGTGCTGTTCGACCTGAATCTGGAGATTCCCGATGCCACGCTTGTGAACGTGTTGGGCCCCAATGGCGTGGGAAAATCTACGCTGTTCAAGTGTATTCTGGGGCTGAACAGCGGATATACGGGCCGCATTTTGGTGAACGGGAAGGACCTGAGCAAGCTGAACATCCGTCAGCGTGCGCAGGAAATTGCCTACATTCCGCAGTCCCATGCGCCGGTGTACGACTACAGTGTGTTGGACGTGGTCATCATGAGCACGGGCCACGATTTGGGAATTGTCGGCTCGCCGCGCAAGAAGCACGTGGAGCGCGCGTATGCGGCGCTGGAGCGCGTGGGCATTGGCCACTTGGCTGGACGCACGTACACGCAGATTTCCGGCGGCGAACAGCAGCTCGTGCTTATCGCGCGCGCCATCGCGCAGGACGCTCACACCATCATTATGGACGAGCCAACCAGCGCGCTGGATTACGGCAACACAGTGCGCGTTCTTTCGTGCGTGCGACAGCTTGCGCGCGAAGGTATGAGTATTGTGCAGTCAACGCATCAGCCTGATCAGGCGTTTTTGTATGCCGATAAGACACTGGTGCTTGAGCGGGGTCATTTGAAGGCGTTCGGCGACCCGAAGGACGTGATTACAAAGGAGCTGGTGAGCGACATTTACGGCGTGGATGTTGAGGTCAATTCGCTGTACGACGATCGCGTGCGTGTGTGCGTGCCGGTAAGCGAGATTGGCGGCTAGGGCCTTGCGGGCTGCGCAGGCAGTGTGGCCGCGCGGGTTAAGGTTGTGAGCTGCAGGCGCCTGGTGCGGTGTCGCTGGCATCAGGCGGAGAAGCCGCAGGTGCTCGGCGCGCGGAAACGTCCGCTAACGGCCGATGCAGCGTTTGAACAGGCATTACGAGGGTATATGAGCCAAGGTGCTCTGTTATACGAAAGGAGAAAGGAATGAAGAAAACAAAGGTTTTGGCATGCGCTCTT
>CAKTVK010000207.1 GCA_934623455.1 uncultured Eggerthellaceae bacterium
CAGTTCCTGTTCCATCGCGACAAGGATTACGTTGTGGTGGATGGCGAAGTCAAGATCGTCGATGAATTCACCGGCCGCATTATGGAAGGCCGCCGCTTCTCCGAAGGCCTGCACCAGGCGCTTGAGGCAAAAGAGCACGTGCAAGTGCGCGAAGAGAACCAAACGCTTGCCACCATCACGCTGCAAAACTACTTCCGCCTGTACGAGAAGCTTTCGGGCATGACCGGTACGGCTATGACCGAAGACGCCGAATTCCGACAGATCTACAACCTGCCTGTTTTCTCCATTCCGCCCAACAAGCCGGTGGCGCGCGTGGACGAAGACGACTTGATTTACCGTACGATTTCCGCAAAGTACAGCGCCATTGCTGATGAAGTGCAAGAGCGTCACGCCGCTGGTCAGCCGTGCTTGATTGGCACCGTGTCCATTGAAAGCTCCGAGCGTTTGTCGAAGGCGCTTTCGCGCCGCGGCATCAAGCACGAAGTCTTGAACGCGAAGAACCATGAACGTGAAGCGCAGATTGTCGCGCAGGCAGGCCGTTTGGGCGCCGTGACCATTGCCACGAACATGGCAGGTCGTGGTACCGACATCTTGCTGGGCGGCAACCCCGACATTCTTATGGACGACGTGCTGATTTCCCATGGGTTCGACCCAAACGCGACAGAGCTTACCGAAGAAGGTTCGCCCAACCCCGAATACGCGAACGAAGAGCAGCGCGCTGCTGCGCTCAAAGAAGCGAAACAGACGTGCGCGCGCGAGCACGACCAGGTTGTTGCCGCAGGTGGTTTGGCGGTTATCGGTACCGAGCGCCATGAGTCGCGCCGTATTGACAACCAGTTGCGTGGTCGTTCCGGCCGTCAGGGCGACCCTGGTTCCACGCAGTTCTACATCTCGTTGGAAGACGACCTGATGCGCCTGTTTGGCGGCGACAACATGGATCGCATTTCCGCCATGATGCAGAAAACGAACATCCCCGAAGACATGCCCATTCAGAACAAGATGGTCACGAAGTCCATCGAGAACGCGCAGCGTCAAGTGGAAAGCATGCACTTTGCCGCTCGTAAGAACGTTCTGGAGTACGACGACGTTTTGAACAAGCAGCGCGCGGCCATTTATGGTGAGCGCAACGCTATCTTGGATGGCAAGGATTTGTCCGACAAGATTGGCGAAATCATCTCCGATGCTGCTCAGCAGGCTGTCGATGAGAACTGCCCGTCGCACGCAACGCGCGATGAATGGAACGTGAAGTCCATTAACATCTGGGTGGCCGACATGACCGGTCGCACCGACTTCGACTTGAACGCTATTGACTGCGAAGACTCCGATGAGTTGAAGGACATCATTGAAGAGTTTATGCAGGAAACGTATGAGCAGAAATTCGCAGCGCTGCCCGAGCAGGCCATGAAGACGTTCGAGGGTCAGTTCATGCTGCGTGTTATGGATACGTGCTGGATGCAACATTTGCAGGAAATGGATTACCTGCGCCAGGGTATTGGCCTGCGCGCGTTTGGCCAGCGCGACCCGCTGACCGAGTATCGCCAGGAAGCGCACCGTGCATTCGGCGAGCTGACCCAAACCATGTATCAGAAGTTCCTGCGCACGCTTCTGCGCCTGCAGATTGTGGTGAATAAGCCCGAACAAGCTGCCGCACCCGACCCGCTTGAGCGCAAGATGAGCTATTCTTCGCCGGAAGCTGCGTTGTCAAATACGGGTGTTTCTGCAGGTCGAAGCGCTGCGCCACAACAGGCGGCCGCACCGGGTTCCGCCGCTGGCGCATCTGCCGGCGCCGGTGCGCCTGCGCGTCCGGTACCGCAAAAGGCCAAGACGTACGTGAAGGACAAAGACGACCCCTTCGCAAATTGCGGCCCCAACGATCCGTGCCCCTGCGGCTCGGGCAAGAAGTTCAAGAAATGTCATAGGGATCTTATACAGTAATCATGGCTTTACACGATAAAAAGGATTGGGAAGCCGCGCAGGCGCGTGTGCACGATGCATACGGC
>CAKTVK010000208.1 GCA_934623455.1 uncultured Eggerthellaceae bacterium
CGCCTACTCAAACAGCGATTTTTGATCTTGCTCGCGAATGGGATACCCCGTTGACGGTAACGACGCCGCGCGGAAACGCTCGGGGTCGGCCGCTGCGCCCACGAATTCCTCAAGACTTCCCACTGCAATCACGTGGCGCGCACCCTTGATGGTAAACGCTTGCACGCCTTGCGTGTTGTTCGTGGTCTTCGTGCGCAGCAGTCCCGTGTCGAACATCACAACGCGATTATCGCTGGAGCACAGCGCCAGCTCGCGGTCTTCCGTGAGGATAATCGCCTGCAAAAGCGGGCTGCCCGTATACAGGGCGTTTTTCAGCTTCTTGCGATTTTGCTTCGTGGCGTAGCCCGAAAGCGCCACACGCGCCACACGGCCGTTTTCGAAGCAGAACAACACGCTGTACTTGTATTCGCCCGGATCAAGCACCCACACAATGTTCTCGTCCTGCTCAAGCTCCAGCTCAGTGGGTAAAAACGTGCCCAGTTGCGCCGATTTCGTATCTTCAAATGCCGCCACTTTGCACTTGTAGCACTGTCCCTTATCGGTGAATACCAGCAGCTCATGCGTGTTATTCGACTCGAACTCAAGCCATGGTGTGTCGCCGTCTTTGTATTTGTGGTCGGCGTTCGTACGCAACACGCGCTCGGTAAGCTTCTTCAAGTACCCCGCGTGCGACACGCGAATGGTCACGGGATATTCCTCGACCTCGGGCTCGGTGGGCACTTCCATAATCTCGCTGGGCTCAATCATACCGGTCTTGCGCGGCGTTACATACTTCTTATTAATAGCAGCCAGCTCTTTATAAATGACTTGCTTGATGTTCTTCTCGCTGCTTAAAATCTTATTCAGCTCGGCAATGTCCTCTTCCAGCTTCGCAATATCGTTCGTGCGATTCAGAATATATTCCTCGTTGATATTGCGCAGCTTGATATCCGCCACAAATTCCGCCTGCGCGCGGTCAATGCCGAAACCTTCCATCAAATTCGGCACAACATCGGCCTCAAGCTTCGTATGGCGAATGATCTCGACCGCCTTATCAATATCCAACAAAATAGCTTCCAAGCCGTGCAGTAAATGCAAGCGCTCGGATTTCTTATTCAAGTCGAACGTCACGCGGCGGCGTGTGCTTTCCACGCGCCACGCAACCCACTCGCTTAAGATCTGACGCACGCCCATTACGCGCGGGTAGCCATCGACCAGCACGTTGAAATTGCACGAGAACGTATCTTGCAGCGTGGTCATTTGGAAGAGCTTCGCCATAAGCTGCTCGGGGTCAACGCCGCGCTTGATGTCAATGGCAATGCGCAGACCCGACAAGTCCGTTTCGTCGCGAATGTCCACAATCTCGCGCACTTTACCTTCCTTGGAAAGCTTCACAATGCGGTCGATAATCACATCGGTTTTTGTGGTGTACGGAATTTCGTACACCTCAATGATGCGCTCTTCGGGCAGGTAACGCCAACGTGAGCGAATCTGGAAACCGCCCGTGCCCGTTTCGTACACGCGCTCCAGCTCGGAGCGACGGTATACGATCTCGCCACCGGTGGAAAAGTCCGGCGCAGGAAGCGTCTCGAACAAATCGCAATCCGGATCCTTCAGAAAGCGCATGGTGGTTTCGCACACTTCGTTCAAGTTGAAGCCGCAAATGTCGGATGCCATGGCAACGCCAATGCCTTTATTAGCGCTGACCAGCACATTTGGGAAAGCAGTTGGCAGCAGGCGCGGCTCCTGCATAGCGCCATCATAGCTATCGACAAAATCCACCGGGTCTTTGTCGATGTCCTTGAACACTTCCGCGCAAATGGGCGAAAGTTTTGCTTCCGTATAACGCGACGCCGCGTAGCTCATGTCGCCGGAGTAATACTTGCCGAAGTTGCCCTTGGAATCCACGAACGGCGTAAGCAGCGCCTCGTTTCCCGTAGCCAAGCGCACCATGGTCTCGTAAATGGCGGCATCACCATGAGGGTTCAGCTTCATGGTCTGGCCCACGATGTTCG
>CAKTVK010000209.1 GCA_934623455.1 uncultured Eggerthellaceae bacterium
CCATCTTCAAGTATAACCTGCCTGCGCTGCCTGTTGTGGACGAAGATGGGTCCATTTTGGGCATTGTTACCACCGATGACGCGTGGGATGCTGTTGAAGATGACGCCATTGAAAAGAAGTTCAAACCGATTGTTGTGGTGGGAATCGTGTTGGGCGTGCTGGCGTTTATAGCGCTCTACACCGTTATCCTTTTACAACTGCTGCACTACCCCTGGAGCTAAATCATGGTTATGAAGGAAGAAGAGCTCATTGAGCTGGCAACTTCCACGGGGGATGAGCCAGCGCAGAGCGAGGAAAAAGGTAAGCTGCCGAAAAAGTCAAAGCTCATGGTGATTTTGGCGGCTATGGGGCCGGGCATTATCACGGCTATGGCGGGCAATGATGCTGGCGGTATTGCAACGTATTCCCAGGTTGGTGCGCTGTTTGGGTATAAAACGCTGTGGGCGCTTCCCATTATGTGCATCCTTTTGGTGGTTGTCCAGCTTACGGCAAGCCGCATGGGCGCGGTTACCGGTAAGGGTTACGCTGCGCTGATTCGCGAGCGTTTTGGTATTCGTCTGACCGCTCTTGCTATGGTTGCGTTGCTTATTGGCAACGTGGCAACGATTATTTCGCAGTTCGCGGGCATTGCGGGCGGCATGGAGATGTTCGGCGTTTCCAAGTATGTGACCGTTCCGATTGCGGCGCTGGTGGTGTGGCTGCTGGTTGTGGGCGGAAATTACAAGCGCGTCGAGCGCATCTTTTTAGCTATTTCGCTGGTATTCATTACGTATGTGATTGCGGCTGTTATGGCGCAGCCCGATTGGGGACAGGCTTTGACCTGCACGTTTACGCCCGTAATCATGAATGACACGAATTATATTTCGTTGATGATTGCTATGGTTGGTACCACGATTGCGCCGTGGATGATCTTTAACATGCAAAGCAACATTGTGGAAAAAGGCATGAGCGTAGATGATGCGCTGCCCATGCGCGTCGATGCGATTTCGGGAACGGTGGCGGCGTGCCTGGTGGCGTGGTTTATTGTGGTAACCACGGGTGCCGTTTTGTATCCCGAAGGCGTGTCGATTGAAAGCGCTGCCGATGCCGCGCGCGCTTTGGAGCCGTTTGCGGGTCCCTATGCGCAAATGTTGTTCGCCGTTGGTCTGATTGGCGCGTCGTTTTTGGCGGCATGCGTTTTACCGCTGACCACGGCTTTCGTTATCTGCGAAGCGTTCGGTTGGGAAGCGGGCGTTGACTTCACTTGGAAAGAAGCCCCCATGTTCAAGGGCATCTTGACGTTCGTGATCATATTCTCTGCGCTTATTGTTTTGATTCCGAATATCAATCTGATGTCCATTATGCTGTTCTCCCAGTTCGTTTGCGGTGTTATTCTGCCGGTACTGCTGGTGTTCATGGCGCTTATCAGCTCCGATAAACGCATTATGGGAAAGTATGTTTCGGGTCGCATTTCCTGCGTGCTTATCTGGGCGACTGTTGTGGTGGTCACGCTGCTCACGGTGGCGCTTTTGGTTATGCAGGTGCTAGGACTCGGATAGGGGCTCGATGGGTGGTCGCTGGCTGGTTGTGCTGCCGGTCGGAGTGCTCGCGGCGGGACGCGCTGGTGGCGGGGCCGTGCGTTGGGTTGCCTGCGCCGATGTAGCCAGTTGGAATTCGGGTAACGTTTAGGGCGAGAGGATTTTGCGATGGTCACGGTTGATGATGCAGGCATTTTTCAGGAAAAAGCCGCTTTGCGTAAGAGCGTTATTGCGCGTCGCAATGAAATGGACCCTGCTGTTCGCGCCCAGAAAAGCGCTGCTGTTTGTCGCGATGTTATAGAGCAGTTAGAGGTAGCTTTTAAGCAGACGGGGTCTGTGTCGGGAAAACAGCCGCTGGTCGGCCTGTTTTCTGCACTTGGCAGCGAAGTTGACCTGCGCGATATTGTTCGCCATGCGCAGCATGTGGGTTGGCGTATTGCCCTTCCCGTGATGGTTT
>CAKTVK010000210.1 GCA_934623455.1 uncultured Eggerthellaceae bacterium
TTGTTGAAATCGACTTGTCTGCTATTGAGCCCTGTTTGGCGGGACCGTCGCGCCCGCATGATCGCATTTTGCTGTCCGACATGAAGGAGCGCTTCCGTGCGGTATGCCAGGAGCGTAGGCTTGACCTGGACAAATACGTTGATGTTGATGTTGATGTAATGGGAACGAAGCATCGCTTGACGCATGGCGCATTGGCTATTGCTGCGGTGACAAGCTGCACCACGGCGACCGATCCCGCCATGATGCTGGCAGCGGGCATGGTGGCACGCAATGCCGCCGCGAAGGGACTGTCGCCCAAACCGTGGGTAAAGACGATCCTTGCGCCGGGCAGCCATGCCACGCAGTTGCTGCTTGAGCGCGCAGGTTTGATGGACGGCTTGGCTCAGCTGGGATTTTACAACTGCGGCTTTGGTTGCATGAGCTGCATTGGCAACTCAGGTCCGGTGATGCCGGGCGTCCACGATAAGGCGACCGAGATCGAATTCGCCAGTATTTTGTCGGGTAACCGTAATTTCGAGGGCCGTATTTCTCCCGATGTTTCGCAGAATTATTTAACGGCACCGGCGCTGGTAATTGCCTATGCGCTGGCAGGCACCATGGATATCGATATGGCGCACGAGCCGTTGGGTAAGACCCCTGCAGGCGAAGACGTGTTCCTGAACGATATCCTGCCCGATGCAGATGAGCTTGACCTGCTGGTAAAGAAGCTGGTCACGGCTGATTTGTTTGCATCGTGCAGCGAGAATCTGTACGAAGGCAGCGAAGCGTGGCGCAATTTGCACGTGGAGCCTTCGAGCCTTTTTGCCTGGGATCGCGCCTCGACGTATGTGCGCAAGGCGCCGTATTTCGATGAGATGGAGCTTGAGCCAGGTGCGGCGCGCCCCGTACAGAACGCTTACGTGCTGGCGAAACTCGGCGATTTTATTACCACCGACCATATTTCCCCTGCAGGCGCTATTGCGGCGGATTCGCCGGCTGCGCGTTATTTGCGTGAAAATGGCGTGCAGGATGCCGATTTCAACACGTACGGCTCGCGCCGTGGCAATCACGAAGTGCTCATGCGTGGCACGTTTGCCAATGTGAAGTTGCAAAACCAGCTGGTCAGCAGCAAGAAAGGCGGCTGGACGCACGATTGGGTCACAAACGATGTCACGAGCATTTTCGATGCATCGCGCGATTATCTGGCGCAGGATTGCCCAAGTGTGGTGTTCGCTGGCCTGATGTATGGCAGCGGATCTTCGCGCGACTGGGCGGCAAAAGGCCCGCTGCTTTTAGGTGTGGGCGCCGTGGTCGCGAAGAGTTTCGAGCGCATTCACCGTTCGAACCTTATTGGCATGGGCATTGTGCCGCTGCAGTTCGAAGAGGGACAGGATTGCGCATCGCTGGGTCTGGATGGCTCCGAGCGCGTTAGCGTTGGCCCGATTGACTTCTCGGATGGCTTGCCGCAGCCCGCACATGTGGGCGTTCGTGCTGTTCGCGCGAACGGGGAAGAAGTCCGTTTCACGGCGCTGGTGCGCGTGGATACCCCCATGGAAGGCGCGTACATGCGTCATGGCGGCATCTTGCAATACGTTATTCGCGAGCTGCAAAAGTAACAGCGCGGCTGAATACGGCAACAGGTGAAGGCGGGCGAGGCATTGCTTCGCTCGTCTTCGTGCGTGGTGGGCGCTTTGGCTTCTTTGTGGAGCGCCTGTTTGGTGTCCGTCCGACCGCTTCGCCTTTTTGCAGAGCGCCCGGACCGCTTCGCCTGCGCTTCCATCTTCTCCTTCTTTCTTCCCGCTTCCGCAAGGCGCGCTTTTTCACGCTTCTGCACTTTTCGTCTAGGAAACGATTATCCTTGCACCTGTGTATGATATGGCGCATAAGGTATACTGATGACTTGTAGTTTCGCATTCGATACGAAATAGGAAAGGAACTCTTTCATGGAGGAAAGACCGAAAAGTGGCCTGGAAGCC
>CAKTVK010000211.1 GCA_934623455.1 uncultured Eggerthellaceae bacterium
TCCCTATAGAATCCGGGAAATCGCAGGCCTGCTGATACTGGTGATAACCACGGTAGACGTCACCCTGTCGGTAAGCGCCTTGACCCAGCTGGTGGAGAAGATTGAAGCTGCCAGCGCCAGCTTTGACCAGACCATGGAAGCAGGTCTTGAAGCCGCGAAGGATGCCGCCAAAGATATGGCGGAAGCCATTCCCGGCAAAGACGCTCTGCCCGATTTCTCGATGCGCGAGAAGCTTGACGGCGTTCTTCCCGACATTCCGAATGCCGCAGAAACGCTGCGCGATACGGTATTAGGCCTTGCCAGCAGCCTGGATGCCCGACAGAAACGCGTGCTTTCCAGCTTGAAAGGCTATAGCAGCAAGTCCGGCACAATGATGGTGGCGTATGTTCGCAAGGGAATCGCCAGCTTGGGCGGCGTGTTGCCAGGCAGGCCGGGTGACAAACCGGGTAATAAGCCGAATGCCAAGGACAAGAAATAGCATGGGCATCTTAGGAGAGAAAGGCGTTTGGCGTCGGGGCGAAAGATGCCGGAACACAGCGTGGCGGCGCGACAGAAAAGAAGCGCGCAAGCAGCGCTTCGACCAGCTGCTTTCCGTTTCTTGTACCCATGAGGGTGCTCGGGAAATGAAGGGGTTTTGCCAGCACGGCACCGTAAGCACCTACCAGCATTGCGTGAGTGTAGCCTGGCTGAGCTTTTCCATCAACGATGCCTTCCATATAAGCTCAGATGAAAAGTCGCTGGTCAGGGCAGCGTTTCTTCATGACTACTATGGTTACGATTGGCATGGGACCGCCAATAAGGCCCATGCGGTGAATCATCCGGTTATCGCAGAGCAACGGGCGGCGCGAGATTTCCCTCTGACCGATAAGGAGCGAAACATCATTCGCTCCCACATGTGGCCGCTACCCCCTACGCGCGTTCCCGCTTGTCGCGAGGCGTGGCTGGTATGCGTCTCCGATAAAGTGTGCGCCCTGTATGAAACCCTCTTTTGCCGCGGAAGCTTCCGTCGTCAGCGCTAGCAGCGGCAAGGTCGAAGGAGCCAGTTCGCCCGGAATCGCTACAAACATGCAACGATTCCGTTTCGCTGCACAATCGAATGCAAGCAATTACCGCAACGCCAAAAAGAGGCAGGCAGATGCAGCCCAAGCCGCAACGGGCGCGCAACGACAAGAGTCGACCAAAGATTAAGCCTCTTCTTTTGCCAAATAATCCACCGAAGTATCCACTCCGTCAAAGCGTCCGCTCCTGCACGCCTTGGCAAGACCTCTTACAGCAGCTTAATTGCGGCGGCTCCCAAAATCATGATGAAGGCGCCCAGTATCTTTTGCCCGTTGACGACCTTTTTCGGAGACTCGAAGATCCCGAAATGATCAACCAGAATGCCGCCCGTTGTGGAGCCAACCAAAAGAAGGATAATCGTCATTCCAATTCCAATAATTCTTGATAGATAGATATTTACGAGAACATACAGCCCGCCAAGAATGCCGCCAATCCACATCCACCAGGGGTTTTTAGCCGCTTTCCCTTCCCTTGGTTCCGGCTTTCCGTTCTTCAGGCGCAAAACAATGCAGATAATTGCCAGAATAATGGTTCCAACGGCAAACGAAATAACCGATGCTTTTATCGGCGAACTTGCCGCCACCCCAAGATACCCGTTTACCGCAGTCTGAGTTGCAACCGCCATTCCCGCGAAAACGGCAAATGCTCGCCAGAGCCATAAAGAGGCATTCGTTGATTTTTGCCGACCGCCGCGCTCCGTCTTGCTTTCTTTTGCCATTGAAACCAAAACCACGCCCAGGATCACCAGCGCCGCGCCCGCAACGCGAAATGCGGTCAACGGCGTTTGATGCGAACGGAACAGTCCAAAATTATCAATGGCCAGGCCCATGAGAATCTGACCGAGAACCGGAAGCACGACCGTCTGCACTCCGCCCAACTT
>CAKTVK010000212.1 GCA_934623455.1 uncultured Eggerthellaceae bacterium
GGGCGACGTGCGCCCACTTCTTCTACAAGCGTCTCGGTTCCCGTTGCCAGCATAAGAATGCGGTCGCCTTTTTTCACTTGACCGTCTACAACGCGAATGAGCGCAACGACACCGCGATACGGGTCAAAATACGAATCGAAGATAAGCGCCTTCAACGGCGCATCGGCATTTCCGGTAGGTGCGGGAATGTTGTACGCAATAGCTTCAAGCAGATCATGGACGCCTTCGCCCGTCTTACCGCTTGCTAAAACGGCATCATCGGCGGGAATTGCCAGAGCATCTTCGATTTCTGCGCGCACGCGCTCGGGATCAGCGGACGGAAGATCGATCTTGTTGATAAGCGGCACGATCTCCAAATTGGAGTTCATGGCAAGCATGGCATTTGCCACCGTCTGCGCCTCAACACCTTGCGTTGCATCAACCACCAGCACCGCACCATCGCACGCCGCCAAGCTGCGAGAAACTTCGTACGTGAAGTCAACGTGACCCGGGGTGTCAATAAGGTTGTACTGGTAGACTTCGCCGTCGTCGGCGGTATATTCAACGCGCACCGCCTGGCTCTTAATGGTAATACCGCGTTCACGCTCGATATCCATAGAGTCAAGCAGCTGCTCTTTCATATCGCGATGCGCAACCGTGCCCGTAAGCTCAAGAATACGGTCCGAAATGGTCGATTTACCGTGATCGATATGGGCGATGATGGAGAAATTCCTGATATGATTCAAATCTGTTGCCATAAGTATTTGCTTTATTCCTTTACTTTTTGCCTGAACGCCTATTCTATAAGGAAAAACAGCGATTTGTGTAAAAAATTTCGTGACAGGGCCAATGTTCTTTGCTATTCTATCGCATGTTGTGTCTAGCAATACGTACGCACGATGAACTTATCGCCAAATCCGCAGACTGGCTGCATTAAGGATACGCAATTGCTGGAAGACCGCATTGGTCGGAGAAGCGAGAAATCCTGTTCGCCTCAAACGCATAACCCTTCGGGGTCTTCTCACTTGCCTTTTTTCAAGTGATGCGTTGTTTCGATCTGTGCGATACGTTCATAGCGCGTATGTTATTACTGGGCACAGCGAAAGCGAACATTATTTTTGAAGAAAGGATTTCCCATGGCAAACATCAAGAGCCAGAAGAAACGCATCATCACCAACGAAAAAGCCCATATGCGCAATCGCGCCGTTAAGTCCGAGCTGAAGACCGCTGTTCGTCGCGTGCGCGATGCTGTGGCTGCCAAGGACGCCGAGGCTGCTTACGAATCCGCACTGAAGGCATGCCGTCTGCTGGACAAAGCCGCTTCCAAGGGCGTTATCCACAAGAACCAGGCTGCTAACCGTAAGTCTGGCGTTATGGCTCTGGCCAACACCATTGTGACCGACGAAGTGCGCGCCGCATACAAGCCCGCCCCCAAGAAGGAGCAAGCTGCTACCGGCAACAAGAAGGCCGCCGCTAAGGCTGCTCGCAAAGAAGCCATGGCTGCTGCTTCCGCCGAGAAGGCAAAGCGTCGCGAGGCACAGCTGAAGGCCGAGGCTAAGGCTGCTAAGAAAAAGGCAGAGGCCGAGAAGAAGGCTGCCGAAGAAGCAGCTCAGGCTGCTGCAGAGGAAGAAGCCGCTGAATAAGCATCTCTCCCTATCGGGCGCTATCGAGAAGCCGCTCATCATGAGCGGCTTCTTTGTTTTCCGGGAATCGAAAAAGTTGCGGGATTGGTATGATGCCACTGCGACCCGCGAAGACAACGGCGTTGAGCTGGATGTTTCGCGAGCTTGTTCGCAGCAATGTTGCAGTGCAATAAAAAAAGCGCTTTACCGAGAAAGCGCTTTCACCACCCACAAACGAAATGCTTCACCGGGCTGTGCGCCCGATTTCATAGCTTGCTCCGTATCGCGCAAGGCAATAAGCGCGCTTCTTAATTCGTCTGAAGAAA
>CAKTVK010000213.1 GCA_934623455.1 uncultured Eggerthellaceae bacterium
GGCGTGCCCGGCTTGCCCTCGGCGCTTCGAGGGCTCGACATCACCTACCCCGCCGCATCGGTCGCCGATTCGTATTATCACGCCAAGGTGATTGAATGCTTCGCGCTGCTGGCAAGCATCATTCCCGAAAGGGTCACGGCAGCCGACGCCGTACGCATAAGCGACAGGGACTGCGTCGAATGCATCTGCTCCTACATCGACAACAACCTATCGTCTGATCTCAGCACGAAAGCGCTATGCGACATCGCCCATGTAAGCGAAGGGAAGATGATATCGGCGTTTCGCAATGTGCAAGGAGACACCCCGCAAAGCTATATCCGCGCACAGCGCCTGGAGTATGGTCGGCGCCTTCTCCTTGATGGAAGCCGCAAAATCAGCGAAATCGCCAAAAGCGCGGGCTACCGCAACCAGGGAGCGTTCACTGACGCATTCAAGCGTGCCTACGGCACGACGCCACGCGCCTATCGCAAAAGACTACGAATCGAATAGAGATAGCATCAAGCGATGCCCACGCCTCAAACAAAAGATAAGAAGCGCTCCGAGGATCCGCTCGGTACTTCTCTTGCAAATCCGAGAATACCTTGGTCTCCAAGACCGTCACCTTGCTTTTATGCAGCATGATCATCTTCCTTGCCTCATCAGTAAGTGAAACGAGCTTTCCAGAGATCATGCTCTTCTTCAGTGATTTAGCTGGGGGCCTGCTGGTCCGCCATTCGCTGCCACGCCTTCATCGTCATGACAGTTAAAACCGGCAACCCAACTGAAATTGAATGAAGTGGCACAACAGCAAACGAGCGTGACAGAACGGGAATGACTCTCGTTTAACGCCATGTATTGCTCAATGCCCTGTGGTACCGCCTATTGCCACAGGGCAGCATTGCTTTAACGCTTAAATGTTGCATTAGTTGAGAACCAACCTACAATTGGCGCTCTGTCCCTATTCCCACTTCAAAACGAAGGGCCGAGCCTGGACTATGAACTGCACCCCCATTTTTACAGGGACAATCCTGCATTCCTGAACTCAACCGGGCTCATGTAGCCCAGCGTCGAATTGCCGGTCCAGCCGATACGATCTTGGGAGCTGCTGCTGGCACGGCAGCCTCCGTAGGCGTTGACCATGCCTTACTGAAGGTGGATGAGAATCAGAACCGCGAATCGTATAAAGAGCAAATAATCGAGGCTATAGAGGAAGAGAGCCGAAGTACTGTCCTTGCTTGAGTAGGCGCTTGCACCTAGCATCCGATTTAACTGATCACGTTGCAGCCCTAGACCGGAACGCGGAATAAGAATCGGCGGATGTTTATTCCAAAAAGTCATCTTGTACATGTCAACGCGACCCCCAACAGCGCAGGAGCCTAATGGAACAAACCTCCGTCCCTTGTTCCGCTTCCCTGTTCCACACGTCCCCCTCCAATCATGCGGGCATGATAAAAACGGGGTACTTTTCTGTGGGTTTGCCGCGGCTTACTTTTTCACGAACTGGGGAAACGCCGAAAACCGACGCCGTGGAAAGCAAAAATCCACAGAAAAGTGGGTCGTTTTTATCAACGGAGTCGGTTCTTCCCTTGGAAGCCGCGCCGCCCCCATGCGGGCAGGCATGAAAGCGGCGCGAAATCGCATGTTAGGATCGACACCGAGCCATGTTGTTGGTTTTTCGTCCCCAAATTCGAAGTTGATGCAGGTTGGAAGTAGGTGCAAGTAGCCGATTTTCTTAATATCTCAATATGACTCGATCGAGCATGATTCCGAACAGGCATTTCGTAAAGTCACTTTTCCCAGCAACAACTCATTCGCGGGAAAACACCGCCACGCAGTCTCCCTACCTACTTCCAACCTGCATCAACTTCGAATTTTGAAGCATTTTTCCAACTTTATGAACCAGGCGCCCCGCCGAAAAGCATTTCCTC
>CAKTVK010000214.1 GCA_934623455.1 uncultured Eggerthellaceae bacterium
TGCGCCCTGTGTTCAGCATTATGTTCAGCATTGCATTCGGACTGGGATTTGCCCTTGTCGGCTGCGCGTTTAGCGATTATGATGGCAGCGCAGCACAGCAAACGAATAATCTTGGCCTTATGGGCGCGCTGATTGGCTTCTACCTTTTGGGTGCGCTGGGATCTTACGCGGTTCTGGAAAGCATCATGGCGAAATCGGCGCGCGTTATCAAGCGGCGGGTTCCCGGCTTGGCGCTGGTAGCACTGCTGTGCGTTGGCGTGAGCGCAGGTGCTTACGGAATGGCCAGCTGCGAATCGAAATATGTTCCCGCGGAATCCGACATCGAGAGCGTTTTCGTAGACGGTTTGGACTTTGTCGCAGACAGCTCCGAAAGCATCAAAACCGTCACCGACCTGCATCAATCGATTATCTCCGAGCACGAATCGCCCACGCAGAAAGGCTTGCCAGCGGCAAATGCCACCTATAGCGGCAAATACCTATACGAAGGCACCACCCGTCTTGATGCCTCGTATTACTACTGTTCCTACGTGAGCTTCAATTACGAAATGAAAAACGGTGACATGCTCAGACGCGGTTACGACATTTACCTGCTCAAAGATGAGCTGAAGGATCCCGCATCGTTCTCAAGCAAGATTGCCTCCTTTGCATCAAGCGATACAGCGCGGGCAAACCGCATTGATTGGCTTTACGATTTGGCGAACGCCCGCCCCACCGCTACTGTGGGTAGCATCAGCCTTTTCCACGGAAAGTATGGAGGCATTGAAGTCCTTGAGGACGAAATCACGCAAACCGACGATGCACTCGGAAGCCTTGATGTGGCTCTAACCGGCAACGAGCTCAAAGAACTCCTGGATGCCGGCATGGCAAACGAGCTGCTGACCAGCGCCGCTTATGACCCCAGCCTTGCGTTATGGGCACAAGGAAAAGACAACGCAGCGTACTGGGAAAACGTTATCGGGTACCTGAACCCCGGAGTTTACGCGTATGACCGATACGACGAAGGCGCCATCGATCGATTCCGGATTTACAGCGCCGTGAACCTCTCGTTCCGGGAAACGCCGAAAACGCTTGCGTGGATCGCGCAGCACTACCGCATTGATCTTTCGGAAGCGATGCAGCAGCAGTAGGGCCCGCATCGGGCGCTGAGGCGGGCGGCAACCGAGCAGCAAGACGGCGCATGTCGCATACGCCCTTGCACAAGAAGCTTCGGCGTTGCATGGGGCGACAGCGTCCGCAAAAACGCCTTGTCGCCGCTCGCTCTCGAATCGGAGTCCCTTGCAAAAGACGCATACGCCCTTGCGCAAGAAAACGCCCCGCATGCTCGCGTGTGGGGCGCTGTTGTTTCCTTCGCTTTGGAAAGAGCTTTAATCCAAATGGCTTTCGTGCTGCGCGCGCGCCGCTTCGCTATAGTTTTCTTTGTAGCGCACGTCAGAATGACATGGACAATAGCAGTGCGTGTGCAATCAGGAATCTATAACAACGCCCGCATACGGGTAGCTGGGCGGCAGCTACCCGAGTAGCGTGCGTTCTTTTTCTCAGAGCCAGAACGGGAAAACCCTTGCGTGGATGATCCACATCTGGATAATCCACGTGTGGCAAATCCCCATAGGGAAAATCCCGCATAAAGAAATACCCATGGAATCAAATATCAATCTATCAATCAAACTTGATATGATGGGAGAATGTTCAAACTCCTGCATCTTTGTTAGTGTCGGGTTAAAATAGCCACAAAAAGTCAGACTAAAATAGCCAATCACAGTCAAATTAAAATCGCCATT
>CAKTVK010000215.1 GCA_934623455.1 uncultured Eggerthellaceae bacterium
GATGCCCAGGCGGTTTTATCAGGGCTTTTGTCTCAGTTGAAGAAGCAGGATTTCAAGGCGCATACGCAAGCATGGCTCGAAGAGTTGTCGGCGTTGCCGTGTTTCAACGACGCTGCGCGCGCGGTTTGCACGGAAGCGGCGGCGGGTGCGGCATTTGTTGCATCCGAAGCGGGCGAGGCTCCCAAGGCGCTTGAGACACCCGAAGCACCCCTTAACGCCGGCGCAGCAGCCGCGACCCGCCCGGAAGCTGAAGGCGGCACGCAGCGCATCACACCCGCGAGCTGCATGATCTTGCTTGGACGCGCGCTTGAGACGCAAGAAGCGGCAGGGAAGCGCACTATTGTGACCACCGAAGTGGGCCAGCATCAAATGTGGGCAGCGCAGTTTCTTTCTCGTTCCGTTCCGCGTAGCTTCTTGTCAAGCGGCGGTTTGGGCACCATGGGTTTCGGCTTTCCTGCGGCTATCGGCGCCGCGCTTGCATACCCTGACGCGCAGGTCGTATGCATTGCGGGCGATGGGTCGTTCCAGATGAACGTGCAGGAGCTTGCCACCGCGCGTGCGTATGGCGCGGCCGTGAAAGTTGTGATCATCGATAACGCCTGCTTAGGCATGGTGCATCAGTGGCAGCAATTCTTCTACGAGGGGCGTTATTCCCAAACCGAGCTCCATTACAACCCCGACTTCGTGGCGCTGGCGCGCGCCTTTGGCTGGCAGGCAAAGCGCGTTCAAACGCAAGAGGAGTTGCATGCTGCGCTCTCGGAGATGCTCTCATGTACTGAGCCGTTCTTGCTTGACGTTGTTGTGCCGTCATCGGAAAACGTGCTGCCCATGGTTGTTCCCGGCGGAACGCTGCTTGAACACGTTTGTCCTGGTAACGGTACAGACAATACTGCTCAGGAAGGGGAGTAGCATGGAATCTTCCAAGCATGTTCTCACGCTTTTGGTAGACAACGAGCCGGGCGTTTTGCAGCGCGTTGTGGGCTTGATTTCGCGCCGTGGCTTTAACATTGAAAGCTTGTCGGTTGGTCCTACGGAAAACCCCGCGTTATCGCATATCACGCTTGTGGCGCTGGGCGATGAGGTGTCCTTTGAGCAGATTGCAAAGCAGCTGCATAAGCTGGTGCCTGTTCATAAGATCACCGATTTATCGGGCGCGAATGCCATTGTGCGCGAGTTGGCTCTGTTCAAGGTCGAGGCGCTACCCGAAAAGCGCGGTGAAATCATTCAAATCGCGAATATTTTCCGCGCGAAAATCGCCGATTTAGGCAGTGACTCGCTGACTATCGAAATTACGGGCGAAGAAGGAAAACTCAAAGGGCTGGAGGATCTTTTGCGCCCTTACGGCATCAAAGAGATTGTCCGCACGGGTAAAATCGCCCAGGCGCGCAACGAGAAATAGCCCCACCTCTTCTTCGTTTTCGTGCACGCCAACGCTAATCCGCGCCGTTCAAAGGGTGTCTTTTTGCGCGCGGGTGCCCTTTTGCTTGCTTGTGCCGTACAATAGACGTGCAATTATGACGTTTTTGCAATCGGCTTCCTAAGGAGTGAAATCATGACGCGTGTGTACAATTTCTCTGCTGGTCCGGCAATGCTTTCCGAAGAGGTTCTGAGAGAAGCGGCGCAAGAAATGCTCGATTACAAGGGCACGGGCATGTCCGTCATGGAGATGAGCCATCGATCGAAGGCGTTCGACACTATTATCACCGAAGCGGAGCAGGACCTGCG
>CAKTVK010000216.1 GCA_934623455.1 uncultured Eggerthellaceae bacterium
GGCTGTCTCTATCCGTGTGCACCATGAGTCTTCCGCCCGGATTTTCCCTGTTCACGGCGTTGTCTAGGGTGTCGATCACCGGATTCTCGTTGATGCGGGAGGAAACTTGCCATCCGACTATCTTGCGCGAGAACGGGTCGAGGTAGGTGGCCAGGCAGGGCCATCCTTCCCTCGTGGGGATGTAGGTGATGTCGCCGCACCACACGCTGTTCTTCTTTTGGACGGAGAATTCCCTGTTCAAGACATTGGCCCCTTTGTCTGAGGCCTTTCCGCCCCTTCTGTACTTCTTGGGGCCCCTGCAGGATGCCAGCCCTTTCCTCGCCATCATGCGCTGCACGGTCTTGCCGTTCGCAACGATGCCGATCTTGCGAAGCTTGACGACGATCCGCCTCGACCCGTACCTGCGATTGTTGGCGTAGAAGATGTCCTCGACGAACGGCTCCAGCGCCTCGTGGGCTATCTGCCTCGATGATTTGGGGCGGTTCAGGAAGGCATAGTATCCGCCTCTGCTGACGCCCAGCGCCCCGCATGCCCTCTTGACGCTCGTCCCATGCTCGCCGGTCCTCACGAACTCGAACCTCACGCTTGGGTTTGCCTCAAGAAGGCCCGGAATTTTTTTAGTATCGCGACCTCCTTGCGGAGCTCCTCGTTCTCCTTCTTGAGCTTCAGCATCTCGTAATCCTTGTTCGCGACGGGGTTGCCGCTTCCGGGGAACGCGTCCTCGCCGTCGGCCTCATATTCCGCTGCCCACCTTCTGAGGGTGCAGCACGGCACGTTGAGCTGGTCGGACAGCCCCTTGACCGGGATCTCTCCCTCGAGAACCAATCTCGCGGCGGAAAGCTTGAATTGCCTGTCGTAGCGTTTTCCTGGCATAGTTTGAACACCTTTCCAATCGAAACGCTCGATTCTCCGTGTCCATTATATTGTCCCAGTCCAGTCCTCCCGGTTCTCTTCTGGTCCAGGATTTCCACCGCAGTCCCAATCGGCTATCTTATTAATTTCTATTGATGGATACACGGAATTTGCGTTGCGCAAAGAAGGGAAGATGCAAAGGTGCTTCAACTATTTCCGGTGCTTAATTATCAATTAAAAAACAAGCGTGAGCTAACCTGCCATGAATATCGTCATGAATGGCGTAAGGTGATTGAACATGATGACGTTATGGGAGTGGTTCGGCCTGTATTAGTCGCTCAGGTCGTTGCTTTTATCGCTTCAGTGCTCTTGTTCTCAGGGAAAATTGCAATAGGCTATTTAGCAATCAATATGGCTGAACCATTCGATGCGCGAGTTCGGCAGATTTTTTCATCATTTAGGGATGACCCTGCCGGCTTTCTGTCGTTCGCGGTATTGACATTCAGTGTTTGCGTTTTCTTTTGGTTCTATCTGAAACAGGATTTTGTTACTAAGTTTGCGTTAAGGAAAGCCATTCCAAGAGACACTTGTGCAAATCGCGCTTCTTATTCAAGACGTGCAATTACGTCGTCAAATGCGAGCACGGTTAATTTTGCTGTACAGTGTGCGATTGCCGTTTTAGCGGCAACATTGCTAGTTTCTTCGTTGTTTCGGCTTGAATTATCGACAACCCTAATGGCTCTCGTGGTGTATGCGATTTCTGTCGTTCATATCTGGTCTTTATTTCGAATAAAGGGGTTGATTTTCATTGTTAGCCGAACACTTGCGGCGTAAAGAACGTTTTCGCAGTTAGCAGGACGGGCGCTCGCGCG
>CAKTVK010000217.1 GCA_934623455.1 uncultured Eggerthellaceae bacterium
CAAAAGTCTACCATGGTTGACGCGGGGAACCGCTAGATATTCCAGCGGGCTTCGAATCGCTGAAGCAGGAACGAATAGAACTTATCGGCCTGCTCGTTCGAGCCGCCGTGGCGCGTTCGCGCGACTTCGATGGTGCGTACGAATCCCGGCTCAAGAATGGGAGCAAGGCGCGCGCCGGCGCCAAGCTCGCCCCAGCTGTGTTCGGGCCAAAAGCCAACGCCGAGGCCAAGGCCGATCATCTTGCGCACGACCGATGGGTTATCGCTCTCGAAGGCGATTGTGGGGCGAAACCCCAGTTTGACGCATTGCGACAGGCAGAGGTTGCTGATGTTGCGCGAGCCTGCGAGCATGATGAAGCCGCTGTTTTGCATCTGGGCCAGCGAAATCGCTTCGCCGCGCCCGTTGGCCAAGGCGTCGCTCGCTGCGATGTCGCGCTCTTCGCCTCCAGGTCTCTCACCTTTTCCTGGATTGTCGCGAAAACCTGCGTCGGACTCTTTGGTTTCACGCAGCGCGCGCTCCTCGGTTTCGTCGCCGTTCGTTGTGGGCACGGCGAGCATGATGCGTTCCTTGAATAGGCGCGCGCCCTTCGCTTCCGGCGTTTTCCCCGTTTGCATGCGCACTTCGATGTCGCACGGTTCAATTTTGCTGGCGGTTTCGCTGCTCACAATCTGAAACTTTGCTGCGGGGTGTTGAGCGCGCCATTCCGCGACGGCGTCAACGACGATGTTCGAGGCCGAAACAACGTTGATGCGCACAATCGAGCTGCGCTCTTCGTCGAACCGCGCAAGCTCGCTGGTCGCCGAGTCGATTTCCCCCACCGCTTTCGCGATGCGTTTGCTGTAGAAGCGCCCTGCTTCAGTAAGGCGAATGCCGCGCCCTTCTGGCTCGAAAAGCTGCACGCCCAGTTCTCGCTCGAGGCGGCTAATCGCTTGGGTGAGCGAGGGCTGCGATACGCGAAGTTTCTGGGCGCTGTGCGTGACGTGCTCGCTTTCCGCAACTTCCAGAAAATATCTCAACTGCAAAAGCTCCACGGCGCTCCCCTCGTTTTCTTGAATTATAACGTCAAAGTGATGATAAATAACCAATTCATATATTAGACGCTATGATGCGCGCACACTATTCTCAAAGGGTTTGAAATCCGAGAAATCGAGGGTGCAATGGCGGAATTTCTTGAAGCGGTCATGTTGGTGTGTTTTGGCTTGTCGTGGCCGATGAATGCGTATAAGGCGGCGAAGGCGCGCACGGCTGCGGGCACAAGCTGGCAGTTCATTTTGCTTATCACGATGGGCTACGTTGCCGGCATTGCGGCGAAGTTCGTATCGGGCCAAATCAACTGGGTGTTGGCGGTCTATTTCCTGAACATGATTGCCATTGGGGCGAACTGGATCGTCTACTTCCGCAACGTGAAGCTCGATGCCGTTGCGGCGGGCCGCTATCAGGAAAAACACGATGCGCGACGCGAGGCGCTGCGTGCGGAAAGCGTCGATGAGCTGCTTAAAGATGGCGGCAAAGATCCGAAAACCGCGAAATACGGTGCCTCGATGGAGGGCGTCGAAGCCGAAGAGGCCAAGAAGTTCCAGAAGCGATAGGGCCGAATGGCGCGGCGTTCGCGCGACGGTGCCCCAATGCCGCTGCCTGAGCGCGGGTGTTCAGCCCGTGTAGCGTGTAAGCCCGCAGCCTATGCGGGCGCGACACGTGAAATGCTCAGC
>CAKTVK010000218.1 GCA_934623455.1 uncultured Eggerthellaceae bacterium
TTCTTGAGCTCAAAGCGCTTGCAGCGCCACATTGCGCTGTTCCTTGATGCAGGCAGCCTGTACACCGTGGCAAATGGCGCGCTGCTGTTCCACGCTGCCGTGCCGCTTGCCACCGATGGCAGCTTGAAGGAGACGTCGCTGTTTGGGCGCCCGCTAAAAGGTCGCGCGCTATTCGATGCCGTTGACGCGTGCGTACGCGCCGCTTTTGACCTGCACGCCAGCGAGCAGGATCAAAAACGCGGGCGCGATTTGCTGTGGTATTTGTGGCTGGGCGAAGATTCGCCGCTCTTCACGAAAAGCAAGATGGCCACATTCGAGCTGTATTTCGTAGAGGACAAAGCCATTCGCAAGGAGCACAAAAACGCGTATTATTCCCTAATGGAGGACGAACGCGCTATAGCCGGCATCCTGCGTGACTTCGGGCTTGACCCTGCCACAAACCGCATTGTCAGCGGACATGTTCCCGTGAAGGTGAAAGACGGGGAAAGCGCCGTGAAGTGCGGCGGGCACGTGCTAGTCGTTGACGGCGGCATGTCGCGCGCGTACCAAGCAACATCGGGCATCGCGGGATTCACGCTGGTGCATGGCGACGCCGGTGCGGGCGAAGGCGCAGGCGCGAAGGCCGCAGATGGCGACACGGGTACGGGAGCTGCGGACAGCTGGACGCTTATCGCGCACCAGCCCGTGGGAAGCTTCCTTGAACCGGAAGTGGCGCATTTGTCCGCACTGGCGCCACTTTCGTAATGAGTGACGCGAAGCCGCACGCGCAAGCGACGCAGCGAAGCTGCCTTCGCGAAAACCGCTGCGCAATAAACACCTTCGTTGAGATGATATAACAGCAATCGTTAGACAGAACAGCGGCCTCTTCGCCTTCCCCCTACCTGGAAAGATCGGCAAGAGAGCCGCCACAAAGCGAACAGAAAGCCAGGAATACCATGAACGAAACTTTGAACGTTTTGGAAACGCGTCGCAGCTGCCGCAATTTCAAACCCGATGCCGTGCCGGAGGAAACGCTGCAGGCCATTCTGCGCGCGGGCACGTACGCTGCAACCGGCATGGGAAAGCAATCGCCGTTGATGGTGGTTGTGGAGAACAAGGAACTGCGCGGCAAGATTTCCGCCGAAAATGCACGCATCATGGGCAAAGATGCTGATTTCGACCCCTTCTATGGTGCCCCCATCATTGTCATCGTGCTTGCGAACAAGAATGTTCCCACGCATGTGTACGACGGCAGCCTGGTTATGGGCAATTTGATGAACGCCGCACATGCACTGGGCGTTGACAGCATTTGGATTCACCGTGCGAAGGAAGAATTCGACTCTGACTTCGGAAAACAGTTGCTTGCCGAATGGGGTATCGAAGGCGACTACGAAGGCATTGGACATTGCGCGTTGGGTTATCGCACGGCCGAGCTACCCGCAGCGGCTCCGCGCAAGGATGATTACGTGCACATCATCCGCTAGGAATTGAGTGCGTTTTGAACTTATAGCCTATTGAACGTCCGCGCAATTAGCCGTTTTGCACCGCTGAGCGGATGCTCAACCAGGCATTTTATTGATATGAACGAACAAAACCGCATGACAAAGAAAAACGATGAGAGCCGCAGTCGCAGTATTAGCAACGATCTTTGTTGCGAAGATGTGCCGCGACTTATCGAGCTGCCCGAAGGCCTAACGCTCACTAACGGCACTATGGAGT
>CAKTVK010000219.1 GCA_934623455.1 uncultured Eggerthellaceae bacterium
TATGGCTGTTTCCTCTTACGGCAACGGCGTGAAAAGCTCGGGCGTGGTAAGCATTATCAAAGACGTTTCTACCGACTTGAACGGCAAGCACGTAATTATTGCCGAGGATATTTTGGACTCGGGTCTGACGCTTTCCTACCTGTTGAAAAACTTGAGCTCGCGTAATCCTGCATCGCTTTCCGTGGTTACGTTCCTGCGCAAGAAAGTGGAGCCGCAAGCCGATATTGAGTGCAAGCATGTGGGCTTCACCTGCAAAAACGAGTTTATTGTGGGCTACGGTCTTGATTATGCCGAGCGTTATCGCAATTTGCCGTACGTAGGCATCTTGAAGCCCGAGGTGTACTCTGCGTAAGTTTTGATTTGCTTCGGCGTGCGTTCGCAAGAGGCGCAAGCGATTTTGCCGATTTGATTGGTGGCTCGCGTGGAAGCAAATATGCAATAACGGGTGGTTGTCTGAAGCGCTGGCGAAGAAGCAGGTCAAAGGCGCGAACGACAGAAAGTGCCACCCAAAACGAATAAGAAAGTTGTAGCATGTCTAATCAGAAGAAAAACGAAAATCCGCGCGTAAACTTCTTCCTTGTGCTCATCCTTTGCTTCGCCTTCTTCTTTTTGGCGCAGCAGCTGTTTATGAATAAGGACTCGGAAACGGTCGATACGCTTATCACCTCGGATTTTGTGCAGGCGGTCAACGAAGATCGCGTGGTTTCGGTGGTGTATAACGCGGGCGAGTACTCCGTAACGGGTAAGTATTACGTTGCCAGCACGGCGGGAAGCGAAGGTGCCGATGCCTTCAACAAGGGCTTTGAGGCGCTGAATTCCGCAGCGGGTGCGGGTGCGACCGATATTGTGGCGACCGAGGGCGTTGACGAAGCGAACTTGGGAACGTTGCATTCGTACACGTCCACCTATATTGGACAAGACTCCCTGATGGAGCTTTTGAGCGAGCATCCGAATATCACGTATGAAGTAAAGCTTCCGTCGGCTTGGCTTGAGACGCTGGGCAGCATTCTGCCTATTCTGTTGCTGGCGGGCTTGATGATATTCTTCTTCGTTCAGATGAACCGCTCTACGAACTCCCAGATGAATTTCGGTAAAACGAAGGCGCGCAAGGCGCAGGAAGAGCGCCCCGATGTGACGTTTGACGATGTTGCCGGCGTAGATGAAGCCGTGGAGGAAATGCGCGAGATCAAGGATTTCTTAGCTAATCCCAATAAATATAAGGCCATGGGCGCAAAGATTCCGCGTGGCTGCCTTTTGGTGGGCCCTCCGGGTACCGGCAAAACGTTGCTCGCGCGTGCCGTTGCAGGTGAAGCGGGCGTACCGTTCTTCAGCATTTCGGGTTCGGACTTTGTGGAAATGTTCGTGGGCGTGGGTGCTTCCCGTGTGCGCGACTTGTTTAACCAGGCAAAAGAGGCAAGTCCTGCCATCATCTTCATCGACGAAATTGATGCCGTTGGTCGTCAGCGTGGTGCCGGTGTAGGTGGCGGCCACGATGAACGCGAGCAAACGCTGAATCAGCTGCTTGTTGAGATGGACGGCTTTGACAAGAATGACGCCGTGGTGCTTATTGCTGCCACGAACCGTGTGGATATTTTGGACCCCGCATTGCTGCGTCCGGGCCGTTTTGACCGCCAAATTGTGGTGGATGCGCCTGATGTAAAGGGCCGCAAGCGCATTTTGGAAGTGC
>CAKTVK010000220.1 GCA_934623455.1 uncultured Eggerthellaceae bacterium
GGCGGCGGGGGCGCGTGCCGTATGTGCGCCGCAACCGATGACGAAGAAAGAGGGATGCCATGCGCGAGGCGCTGGATCTGACCATAAAAGGAATTGTGCAAGGGGTGGGTTTCCGCCCCTTTGTGTATAGATGCGCCCATGAGCTGGGTATAACCGGCTGGGTTCTGAACGGGACGTTTGGCGTTAAGGTGCATGCAGAAGGCGAACCGGCCGACCTGGACGCCTTCGTTATGCGCGTTCACGATATCGCGCCGGCGGCTGCCCATATAGCGGAAATCCAGCTGGCCGATGGCGTGCTTGAGCCGTGTGACGATTTCAAGATTGTGGCATCGCAGCAAGGCGCGGACGAGAAAACCACACTTGTTTCCGCCGATCTTGCAACGTGCGCCGCGTGCGAACAGGAGCTTTTTGACCCGAATAACCGCAGGTACCGCTACCCGTTCATCAATTGCACGAATTGCGGGCCGCGCTTTACCATCATCGATCAGTTGCCGTATGACCGCTGCAACACCTCTATGGCAGCGTTTCCGATGTGTCCCGAGTGCGCTGAAGAGTACGCCGACCCTCTGAACAGGCGTTTTCATGCGCAACCCGATGCGTGTTGGGAGTGCGGGCCTAAGATTTCGTTCGCTGTGAAGGCAGGCGAAGCTGATGCGCAGCCAGGGGATGCGCTGCTGGGCGAGCACGGCGAAGAGTGCGTTGCGGAAGACTCCGGCAAGGACAACCAGGGCGAACGGTGCGATTCTGGCTTTGCAATCACCTGGGGCAACACGAGCCAGGAAAGCGATGCGATTCTTGCGCAGGCCGTGCAGCTGCTGCGCCAGGGTGGCATTCTTGCCGTGAAGGGCTTGGGCGGCTTCCATTTGGTGTGCGATGCTGAAAACGAACAAGCGGTGGCAACGCTGCGCCAGCGTAAACGTCGCGAGGGCAAGCCTTTCGCCGTGATGATGGAAAACGTTGAAACGGTGCGTGCGTTTTGCCAGGTGAGCGAAGACGAGCAGCAGCTTTTAAGCGGTTCGGTGCGTCCTATTGTGCTGCTGCGCTTGAAGCCTTCGGTTCAGCTTACGCCGGGGCTGGCAGACCACTTGTACGAGCTGGGCGTGATGCTTCCTTACACGCCGCTGCAAATGCTGCTCATGCATGATTTTGCTGCAGCGGGTGGTCGTATGCTTGTTATGACATCGGGGAATGTGCACGATGAGCCTATCGTGACCGATGATGCCGAAGCGCTGCGTACGCTTGGGAGCATTGCGGATGCCGTTTTGGGCAACAATCGCGCAATTCGTGCGCGCTACGATGACTCCGTGGTGCGCATTCTGGACTTTGGGCAAGCGGGCTCCGCGCTGCAGTTTGTGCGTCGCGCGCGCGGTTATGCGCCCACGCCGCTTCATCTGGCGGATGCGTTTGCCGCGCCTGAAAATACGTGCATTTGCGCAACGGGTCCCGAGCAGAAAACCACGGCGTGTTTCTTGCGCGAAGGTGATGCGTTTGTGACGCAGCATGTGGGCGATATGGAAAATGCCCTGGTCAACGATGCGTGGTTTGAAACACTTGAGCGTTACGAGAGTCTTTTCGGCATAACGCCATCTCTGCTTGCCTGCGATAAGCACCCCGAGTACCTGACCACGAAATGGGCGCGCGAGCAGCAGTTGCCGCGCGTGGAAACGCAGCATCATCA
>CAKTVK010000221.1 GCA_934623455.1 uncultured Eggerthellaceae bacterium
TCTCGGACTCATCCGAACGCGTTCGGGTCAGTTCGAGAACAAAACGCAAGTGTTCGGATGAACTTGCAAATTAACTTGTTGAAAGATCCGAGAAGTGATTTGCGCTTTTATTAAGAGAAAGCGGCAATCAGTAGGCGTATCTGCTAAACTTAAACATTGCTTCTTTCGAGTCTGTAGTTGCGGACAACATTCGTGCGCCAAAAAAGCGCCGATCGTTTCCAATTCCATGGCAGGCGCGGTCGAAAGGATCCACGTAAGGTGAACTGCATGTTCACTGAGCATGGCGCGCTCTAGAGGTAAGCCGTACCGCTCGTTGATAGCAACACACGGTTGCGCGAGCGAGAGGGTAGGGGGTTCACGCTCCGCCCCGGTACGCGAGTGTGGGGGCAAAGACTAGGTCAGTCGAAAGAAGCGTTTGATTGGGATAGCAGGAGGATAAGAGTGAAAAAGCGTGTTTTATGCGCAGTGATTGGTTGCGTTCTTGCGTTAGGCATGGCAAGCGTTCTTTCGGGGTGCGATAACCCCTTGAACAAGGAAACGTATGTGCCCGAAAGCAAAACGGCGTCGGTTTCTACTCCGACCATCGGCGTTAATGGTACGTTGCGCGTGGGCGTGAACAGCACAAATCCTCCTATGGCGGGCCAGGCCTCTAAGATTGTGGGTATTGACGTTGACATTGCTGCCGCCATTGCCGATGAATGGGGCTTGAAGCTGGAAATCGTTGATGCAGGCTCCGATCCTCTTACTTCCTTGCAGAATGGCAAGATTGACATTGCCTTGGGCTATGACACGTCCAGCACGAATTCAAACTTGGCAAAGACATCTGCGTATTTGCAGAAGGGCATTGCGCTGTTCTCGCTGGATGAGAAAGCGAAGACGCCGGCGGATGGCTCGGTGATTGCAGCGCAGTCAAGTTCTATGAGCGCATGGGCGGTTGGCTCCCAGTTTGAGAAGTGCACGTTGGAAAGCTCGACCGATTTGAAGTCCGCGTTTACCGCTTTGAAAGATGGCACGGCGAACTACGTTGCCGCCGATGCCGTTGTTGGTACGTATGCTGCGAAAACGGCTGGGGTAGACGCGCATATTGTGGCTATGATGCAACTGCCCACGGGATACTGCGGTGCCACGCTTGCAACGAACAATGATCTGCTGAAAAAGCTGAACACCACGCTTACGCAGCTTGATTCGCAGGGAATCATCGATCTTATTGAGACGAAATGGCTTGGCACAACCGTTGAGCTTAAAAACGTTACTCTGACGGCGGGCGCGAAGACAACAACAGAAACCACCGCCGATACTAAAACGACCGAGTCCGAGGAGAAGGCAGCAAGTAACTAGAATCGAAGCGCCGATGTTTTTAGCTGGTGGCGCGCTGTGAAGCGTTGCAGTGTGTAAAAGCCCCGTTCAACAGCTCGCGATTTACGGATGTATGGCAGCTCTCACCATTACGGGTGGGAGCTGCTTTGTGTTCGCGCCTTCTTTTCGCACCCTGTATGCACCCTTCGCCTGCTGGTTGTTTTTACTCTTCATCTGCTCCTGAAAGAGTATCCTCAAACCAGATAATGGTAACCACCGAGCACTAAATGTGGATGTGCGAGTTAAGTTTCGCGGGGTAACGCCTAAAACAACCTCAAGAAATCAGGCAGGCGGTTCAGACCGTTTTTTAT
>CAKTVK010000222.1 GCA_934623455.1 uncultured Eggerthellaceae bacterium
TCATCCCACGGGATGAAGCCCTGGTGACGAACCGCCCCAATAAGCGAGCCGTACGCCAGCCAATATGTCAAATCATGCGCTTCGCAGAACTCATCCATTACGTCAAGCATACGAAGTTGACATTGTTTTACCTGCTCATCAGTAAGATATTCTTTTTCAGAAGCCATATTCGTTCCTTCTGTCGCCTCTATTTCACGTATCTGCACCACGGCATCTTCGTCACCTGGGCCTTCGTATCACCGCGGTTTCACCCTTCGCTTTTCGTCCTGCGCTTCGCTTGCCATCATGCGGCCCCGCGTCGCAAAATGTTGACAAAAGGTGGGGTAATTTGTCATCATTTGCGCTTCAGCTTGGACAGAATGCGGTCGAAAATGCCGCGACATTCATCCCATTCGCGCGTCTTGCGATACAGCAGCATCCACAGAGCCGTAGAGACCGCCACGCCAAACGCGCCCTTCACAAAGAATCCAAGCAACCCACCCAGTGGAACCAGCTCGCACAGGAACAACAGCACTGCCATGGTCACTGTGTTGAGCAGCAGATACTTCGTAAATAGGAACAAATACTCGCGCAGCGGGCGCTCCAAGCCAAACTTGTATACCGCCCAGCCCTCGTAGATGGTGGAGATGCCCAGCGACGAAATAGCGCAGCCAATCAACACGCCATTCAGGCCGAACGGGAATGCAAGCACCAACGAAAGCAGCGGCAAAAACACCGCTTCCAGCACGGCCTTCCACTTCGTCTTCCAGAACAGGCCATACGCGCTGGTAAACGAAAGGGCGGCATCGCGCATGCCCTTCACGTAGAACAGGAACACCACTAAAAACACCGTGATGGGTTCCAAGCGCCACTCAGAACCCGCCAAAAAGTCAATAAAGGGGTCCACCGCGCACACAAAACCGCAGGAAATGATCATGTAGAGCATGCCGTTGACGAAAAACGTGGTGCGGAACACCTCGTTTTGACGCTCTTTCGACTCCGTCACGCCCAAATTGCCCACGCTGGCGATGAGCGAATCGAACACTTTCGTAAGCACCTGGGTCAGCGCGTTCACGATCATCAGGTAATTGCCATACAGCGAGGTCACGCCAATACCAACGACGTTCGTGATAATCAAGTTACTTGCCGGTGTAGAGCATGCGCCGGCGATCTTGTGCATGAACAGACCCACGATGTTTTGCTTCACATCGTGCAGCACCGCCTTATCAATGGGCTTAACGTCCTTTTCTTTCAGGTACGGATAGCGCTTGCCCGACACATAAGCGATCACGATGTTTTGCAACAACGTGCTACTCACCATGCAAATCAGGAAGCACAGGTACTCCTGCGTAAGCAGCAACACGCAAATCTGCGCCACGCACATAACAATCTGGAACGCATACGTGATCAGGTACACCACATAGCTCTTCTGGTCGGCCATAAGCAGCGAACCACGGTACGAGAAGAAATACGACACGCCCGTGTTCAGCACGAAGCAGAAGAAGTACGCCTGAATCATGGGGATATCGGGGCAATCCGGACCTAAGAGCATGCGGATATTGGGCGTAAGAGCTGCACCTAAAATGATAATGACAATACCGATGGTGATATACACGCGCTTGAACAGGCGCATGAGCGACTTGACCGATTCTTTGTCGCCCTTTGCCAGCGGTTCGTACAGCGC
>CAKTVK010000223.1 GCA_934623455.1 uncultured Eggerthellaceae bacterium
CACGAGCGCCCGTCCCGTTAACTGCGAAAACACCGTTCACGCCGGAAGTGTTCGGATGACGATGAAAATCAACCATTGCGTAGCGCCCGCGACACGTAACACAGCTGGGAGACACCGCACGAATCCGAGCGACGTACATGCACCGGCTGCTCGGAGCGGAACCACACGCAACCGAGAGCCGCAAGCGCTACTCCGCCAACAGCTTCGTGAAGTCCGCTAAAACGCCGGGAATGTCAATCTGCTGGGGACATACCGCCGCGCAGGCACCGCACGCAATGCAGTCCTCCGGCTTCTTCCCTTCCTCCACCGAGGCAAGCGCCATGGGGGCAATGAACCCGCCACCGCTTAACTTGTGCTCGCTGTACAGCTCCAGCATCCAGGGAATATCGATGCCAATCGGGCAATGCGAAACGCAGTAGCGGCACTTCGTACACGGCTGAACATTTTCCTTAACGCGCGCGTCAACAATTTCTTGCAGCACGGGAAAGTCCTGTTCACCCAGCGGTTTTTCCTCGCTCAGCAGCGCAATGTTCTGGGAAATCTGCTCCAGCGTAGACGACCCGCACAAAATGCACGCCACCTCGGGCTGCGCCTGCAGCCAGCGCAGCGCCCACTCAACCGCAGACCAATCGGGGTGCAGCGCGCGCAGCTTCGCTTCCTCTTCTGCCGACAGCTTGCACAGGCTGCCGCCGCGCAACGGCTCCATAACCCAAATGGGCAGGCCCCACTCTTGCGCAACCGCCATTTTGCCCTTGGTGTCCTGGAACGTATAATCAAGGTAGTTCAGCTGCAGCTGGCAAAACTCCATGTGCTGGCCGTACGCTTCCAGGAACCGACGGATGGTCTCCGCCGTTCCGTGCGCAGAAAAGCCCAGGTGACGAATGCGTCCGCGCTTCTTCTGCTCAATCAGGTAGCTGAGCGTGCCGTATTGCGCGTCGTCCAAATACTGCTCGATGTTCATCTCGCACACATTGTGCACCAGGTAAAAGTCGAAGTAATCCACGCCGCACTTGCGCAGCTGCTCTTCGAAGATTTCTTCCGTTTTGCCCATGTTCGCCAAATCGTACCCGGGAAATTTGCTTGCCAAGTTGAACGATTTGCGCGGATACTGAGCCAAAATCTTGCCCACCACGCGCTCCGAATTGCCGCCATGGTAGCCCCACGCGGTGTCGAAATACGTCACGCCGTGCTCAATCGCGTACGCAATCATTTCCGCCGCGGCCTGCTCATTTATGTTCGTATCGTCGCCATCAACAACGGGCAGACGCATGCAACCCATAGCGAAAACGGATAGTTCCTCATCTTGGAATTTCTTGTAAAGCATGGAGAGTCCTCTCTTCCATCTTGCGGCCCGCGAAACTGGTCTTGTAATTTGGGCTTCCAGGCAAACCCGCAATCTGCAATCCGCAAATCAAAGCCCGCAATTCGCACCCTGCGATTCAAGCCCGCAAACCTGCAACCTGCGATCCAGCTCGCGTTCCTCTAAAAAATGCATATCCCTATTGAACCACCTCAAGTTAACTTTAGGTTGATTTTCATCGTCATCCGAACACTTCCGGCGTGAACGGTGTTTTCGCAGTTAACGGGACGGGCGCTCGTGC
>CAKTVK010000224.1 GCA_934623455.1 uncultured Eggerthellaceae bacterium
CGCGCCATGTCGAAATGCACATTGGGATAACGCAGCAGTGCGGCCGAATTCGCGCAATGGACAATGCCCGGGTCAAAACCGGACGCCTGAATCGCATTCACTGCGTCCACGAAACGACGCGCCTGAATCTCAAAATCGAACGTTTCCGCGCAATCCGCCGTGGCGAAATGCGTGAAAACGCCCTTCAGTTCAAGCTGCGCATGGAAGCTCACGTTACGCAAAAACTCAACAACCTGGTCATAACGGACGCCAATACGATTCATGCCCGTGTTGATAGCCAAATGATACGGCGCCGTAACGCCATATGCGTTCGCAGCTTCAGCATATTCGATGGCGAAATCGGGCGAATAAATGCTCGGCATAATCTTGTAGCCCAAAAGCAGCGGAATGGCTGTTTTCGGCGGCTCGCACAAAAGAAGGATCGGCGCGTTGATCAGGGCTTCGCGCAACTCGATGCCCTCTTGCACCGTAGCAACCGCCAAATATTCAGCACCCGAATTCAACGCCGTTTTTGCCACACGAACCGCACCGTGACCGTACGCATCGGCCTTGACCACCGCGCACAAGCGACAGTTATACCCGATTTGATTCTTGCTCACACGCACGTTGTTGCGAATCGCATTCAGATCGATCTCCAGCCACGACCAGCGCCTATCAACAGGCTCAATCTCCGCCAGTTTCTCGGGATCAAACGTCAAATGATCCTCAGCTTCCCGTGCCGACGTTTCCTCTTTATGGGGAAGACGCGCGCTTGACATGGTGTTTTTCTTGGCAAAACCCGTGAAGCCGTTTATGAGCTCTTCCACTGGCTTTCCTTTCTGGTCTATCTTTTCGTTCGTGCATGTTTCTTGGGAGTCCGTCGAGGCAACGCTGCTGCGGGCGAAGACATCGGTGCGAGCGGCACTACCGTTACGCCGACCCGCGTTGCGCTTGCCAGCGGCGAAGGTATCGGTACAGGAAGCGGCACTGTTGCCGCGAGCATTATTACCACCGCGACCAGAGGCGTAACCAGCGGCGAAACCGACAGCAGAAGCTCCAGCGCTGCACCCTTCGACACACGCAGAGCCCGCTGCTTTCGCAACGGGCTCTTGTGTACACGTCTCCCCTGAGCGCACCTGTTGCGGCGCGTTTTCCTGCGAGCGTTGCAGCATCTTACGAGCAGCGGCCGCGTTCCGATGTTTTCGACTTGCTTTGGACACTAATGTCCGCCGCCCGCCATCATCTTCACGGCATGAGGCAAAACGCCTGCGATACCTGCCCAATTCTCACGAGCAGCTTTCTCGCTACCCGGCAGGTTAATCACAATGCAGCTACCACGCTGCATGCAAACGGCGCGCGAAAGCATGGCATTCGGCGTGATTTGCAAGCTGTACGCACGCATAGCCTCGGCAATGCCGGGAACGTTGCGCTTGCAAACGTCGGCCGTTGCCTCGGGCGTGACATCGCGCAGAGAAAGACCGCTTCCGCCGCAGGTCAACACAATGTCGACATGCAGTTCATCAGCGCCGCGTACGATCTCGGCAGAAATTGCCTCACGGTCGTCCTTCACCACAACGCGGCTCAAGCACTCCCAACCCTTCTCGGCAATAAGCGCTTCC
>CAKTVK010000225.1 GCA_934623455.1 uncultured Eggerthellaceae bacterium
ACCATGAAACGCGCAGGAGCATGGTGCATCGTTTTTGGCACCGCGACCATTGTCACCGGCGTTGCCGTGGGAGTTGGCTGCTTGATTGCGGCGGGCAAGCTGCTGAAAAGCGCACGTTCGTAGCGCATTGGACGCGGCCAGCGAAGGGCGCGGAAAGCCGGAATCGGCCGCCACTCTCTGGAGCCGTTCGCGCAGAAGCCAATCACCCGCGAAGGACGCGAAAGCCAATGCGGCAAGCCGCCCTTCCCAAACGCATCGCACGCATAAGCCTCCTACCTGCGAATACAACAAAAAGGATTATTCATGTTCAAGCTAGCACTTGCCCAAATGGCACATCCCGCGGACGGTAACGTTATTGTCGCCGCACGCGCCTGGGCACAAAAAGCAGCAAATGCCGGGGCGAAACTCCTGGTATTTCCAGAATGCCTGATGACGCCGTTCGAGAAAACGCCCGAAGAATTTGCCACATCGGCGCAACCCCTTACGGGCGACTTCGTGCAGCAAATGTGCACCATCGCGCGCGAGACGGGCCTGTGGATTGTTTTCACCATGAATGAGAAAAGCCCCACTGGCGGGCAGCCGCTCAATACCGCCGTGGTGGCAGACAGCAGCGGAAACGTGTGCGGCCATTACCGCAAAACGCACCTCTATGCCGCTCATGGCATTGACGAGCACGAGAAAATGGGCCAAGGATCAACGCTCTTCGAGCCCATTAAGACGCCGTTTTGCACGCTGGGTCTGGGGACTTGCTATGATTTGCGCTTCCCGGAAGTCGCTCGCGCCGCTGCACTTGACGGGTGCAACGTGATGGTATTCCCCGCTGCTTGGGTGGCTGGGCCGCATAAAATACGCCACTGGGAAACGCTCTTGGCGGCACGTGCCATTGAAAACGAGCTGTTCGTGGTAGGCTGCTGCCGCCCCGATCGCTCCTGCATTGGCCACTCGCAAGTCGTGAACCCCCTGGGGGAAGTCATAGCGCAGGCAAACGAGGCCGAGCAGCTGCTCATTGCGGAAATTGATCTTTCCCAGGTAGAAAGCGCACGCGATGCCATGCCGTGCCTTCAGCATCGCCGCCCCGAGCTCTACGGACCGCTCACGCAGCAGGTTAAAAAGTGACGGGGTCTTTTTCACCTCGGCGAATAATCGGGACGAATAATCGGCGGGACGAATAATCGGAGCAGGACCTTTTTCACCTTTCTCACCGCGGCAGACAATCAGAAAACCAGGAAGAACACAGGAACAGAACTATGACCAGCGATAACACAGCGCCGAATATCGAAGCAACCGCCGAAGTGTCCGCCCCCGCGGCAACCCAAACCGCAAAGCACGCTGAAATCGATAGGACACCTGCCGCAACCGACGAAGATGCAATGCGCCGGTTGCCTGCATTTTTGGAACCCGAGCTTCGCGCAACGTACGGCGACGATGCCGACCGCATCTTATCCGGCTACGCTCAAACGCGCCCCACCACGTTGCGAGCAAACACATTGCGGGCAACAAAAGACCAGGTTGCAGCTCAGCTTTCCGCCGAAGGCTTTTCTTATCGGGGCGTTGATTGGTATCATAACGCGTTCATTTT